>JAUIMD010000039.1 GCA_030433225.1 Bacteroidia bacterium | reverse complement strand
GGAGAGGTTGAAAAACGTGAAGAGCGAAAAGGGGGGAGGCCTCCTCAAAAAGGAAGTGCAGATTTTAAAAAAGAAACACAAAAGGCCAGTGAAAACAAAGCTGAAAAAGTGGAATTTCCTGATGTTCAGAAACCTCTGGAGGCAATCGAACTGGCGGCGATGTATTCCGGTGCGGTGCAATTATCGATGCCACGCCAGGCTGGGGGCGATTTTCGCGTAACTAAATACAACACCCATAACTGGCTGCGCGCTAGTCTTCCCGACCGATTTACAATAAACGGTAAAGGAGAAGTTAATGCTACCCTTTTTAAAGATTTGCCCTTGCACAAACAAATGGCATCCATCAATAAAGGCTTGCATACTTCCGAAATGTTTCCGGGATGGATGGGATTGGTGTATTGCCTTTTAGCCCTGCTGGGTGCCTTGCTTCCCATAACCGGTTTTTGGATGTGGATAAAACGAGCTACACTTTAGGCCTTGTTTACTCTAAACTGAAGCGGAGTAAGCCCGGTTTCCTTTTTAAAAAACTTGGTAAAATACGATTGGTCGCTAAAGCCCAGTTGTTCGGAAATTTGCGCCACACCTAACGAGGTATGCACCAACTGGCGTTTTATTTCAATAATTTGCTTGGAACGAATAATGTTGGCCGAGGTTTTTCCGGTGAGCTGTTTTACCGTTTGGGTAAGATGGTTTGCCGAAACGGCCAGGCGATCTGCATAATCGGCCACCGAGAGGTTTTGCTGGTAGTTTTCTTCCACCAGTTGTAAAAAGCGTTTTACCATAATGTGCCCCTTCCCTTTGTTCTCAAGGTTTTCGTGGCTTTGGTAAAGCGATGCACTGGTTTGCAAAATTAAATCCAGAATGGATGCCAGCATTTCGCGGTAGTGCTCGTTGCGTACAGCTAGCTCTTGTATGCCACGTTCAAAAAGGGTTTTAAAAAAGCGCGTATCTCCCTCGTTTTCTAACAATAAGGGTGGATTGTCTTGTTGCACGGTAAAAAAGAATGGAAACTCAAGCAGTTGGTTGCGGTTGTTTTTATTGAGCAGGTAATAATCCGCCGTAAAAATAAAAATGTACCCATCAATGTCGTGCGATAGTTCCAGCTTATGCGCCTGCCCCGGACTCAAAAAAAAGATGCAGGGAGGTTTTACCTCGTACTTGTTGGCATCAATCACATGCACGCCAGACCCCCGGTTGATGAACAAAATTTCGTAAAAATCGTGCCGATGGGGGTATTCCACCTGGAAATGTCGGTTGGCATCAAATACCTCTACCTGAAAAGGCTGGTCCACTTCTTGCGACGAGCTAAATGCCCTGATGCTATAAACCGGTATGTGGTGAGATGGATTCATCAAAAGCTAAAAAACCCGCAAAAGTACATACAATTGCGGGCTTTCTATCGTTTTTAGTTGGCTTCTACTTTATCTCGTTCCTTCAAAAATTCCGAAAGTTTCTCGATAGGATCACGCGTAATAGCCACCCGGCCTGAGCGAATAAACTGGAGTACTCCTATTTGATTTAGCTCTTCAAAAAACGATTGTGTTTCGTCTTTGTGACCGGTTAATTCAATGGCGGTGAACTCATGCGTAATTTCTAAAATTCGGGCAGCATACTTTCGAATAAGTTTTTCGATTCGGTTGCTTTCCATCATGGCCGTGGTAGGCACCTTATACAAAGCAATTTCCTGGTAAATCATTTCATCGTTGGTGTGATAAAATGCTTTTAAAACCTCCACGTGCTTGTCAATTTGACCAACAATTTTACGCACTTTGTCTTCGCTTGAATTAATGACAATGGTAAACTTGCTAATGCCGGCCAGGGCGCTTTCGGAAACTGTAAGGCTTTCGATGTTTACATTTCTACGGGTAAAAATGATGGTGATGCGGTTCAGCAAACCAATGTGGTTTTCTGTATAGGCCGATATAATATATTCCTGATTCATTTTTTTGCTTTTTAATGGTAAACTAAATTAGCTTTCTACCTCTACTTTTGGGCTTTCCAAAATAATATCCGAAACGCTTGCACCTGTTGGAACCATAGGGAAAACATTGTCTTCCTTCTCCACCACAACTTCCAAAACGTAGGCTTCATCGTCACTTAGCATCTCTTCAACTGCCTTTGCCAAATCGTCGCGCGAGGTAACCCGTTTTCCTTTAATGTCATAACTGTCCGCCAGTTTAATAAAGTCGGGGCTGGTCATGTTGGTAAAGGAGTAGCGGCTTTCAAAAAACAGCTCCTGCCACTGACGTACCATGCCCAAAAAGTTGTTATTCAGGATAATTACTTTTACCCCAATTTTTTCTTGTTGGATTACGCCAAGCTCCTGCAAGGTCATTTGGAAACCCCCGTCGCCGGAAACGCTGAAAACCACTTTTTCGGGTGCTCCCAATTTTGCTCCAATGGCGGCAGGCAGGCCAAAGCCCATGGTTCCTAATCCGCCCGAAGTAACGCAACACCGCGATTTGGTAAATTTAAAATACCGGTTTGCCACCATTTGGTGCTGGCCTACATCGGTTACCATCACGCCTTCGTTGTTGGATTTTTCGTTCAGCAAGCGCATTACCTCACCCATGGTTAAACCAGGCTTTTCTGGGTTCAGGTCGTTTTTAATGACCTTTTCGTACTCAATGCGGTCACATTCCTTAAATTCTTCCCGCCACTCAGGGTACGATTTTTCCTGAATTAATTCGGTAATCAAAGGCAGCGTTTGTTTAACATTACCCAATACCGGAACATCCACCTTAATAATTTTATTTACCTCAGCCGGATCAATCTCAAAGTGTATGATTTTAGCCTGTTTGGCATACCTTGATGTGTCTCCGGTAACCCGGTCGTCAAAGCGCATGCCTATAGCGATCAGTAAATCACATTCGTTGGTCTTTGTATTGGGACCGTAATTTCCGTGCATCCCCAGCATTCCCACGTTCAGCGGAAAATCGGTTGGCATGGCCGATAGTCCCAATAGGGTCCAGGCGGCTGGAATTCCGGATTTGGTTAAAAAGTCGAGCAGCTCTTGTTCGGCGCTGCCCAAAATTACTCCTTGCCCTACCAAAACTATGGGTTTTTTTGCCTTGTTAATCAGGTCGGCAGCCTGTTCCAACATGGGGCGGCTTACCTCAGGTACGGGCACATAGCTACGTATGCGGGTACATTTTTTGTATTCAAAATCAATTTGCCCGAATTGTGCATCCTTGGTAATGTCAATTACTACAGGTCCCGGGCGGCCCGATTGCGCGATGTAAAACGCTTTGGCCATAATTTCCGGTATTTGTTCGGTGCGGGTTATCTGGAAATTCCATTTGGTTACCGGCATACTTATACCCACAACATCAGTCTCCTGAAAGGCATCCGTTCCCAAAAGGGGGCTGGCTACCTGTCCGGTAATACAAATAAGTGGGGTGGAGTCGATCATGGCATCGGCAATACCTGTAATCAGGTTGGTGGCACCGGGGCCTGAGGTGGCAATGCATACACCGGCTTTACCCGAAACCCGGGCATAGCCTTGTGCCATGTGAATGGCACCCTGTTCGTGGCGGGTTAGTACATGATTTACCGTCCCGATAAAATCATACAAAGCATCGTAAACGGGCATGATGGCGCCTCCTGGATATCCAAAAATGGTATCAACGTCTTCACAAATCAGTGACTCTATAATAGCCTGTGCTCCTGTGATTCTTTTAGTTGACATATGATTAGTTTTTATGTAAGCAATTAAGAAATTTTGTTTTATATCAGATGGTTAGTCTCGTGGGTTAATCGATTAAACGAATCGCTCCCAAATCGGCACTGCTCACCATACTTGCGTAGGCTTTCAGCGCTTTGCTGACATTTCTGCTGCGCTCTTGTTGGGGAGTAAAGGCCGTTTTGCCTTTTGCTTCTTCCGCCTCCCGCCGCGCAGCCAGTTCCTCGTCGCTTAGTTTTACATTAATGCTTCGTTCCTGAATATTTATTTCAATAATGTCGCCGTCTTTTACCAGCCCCACGGCTCCCCCTGCCGCAGCTTCGGGAGAAATGTGCCCGATGGAAAGGCCTGAAGTTCCACCCGAGAACCTGCCGTCAGTGATGAGTGCACACTCTTTGCCTAAATGGCGCGATTTGATGTACGAGGTTGGATACAGCATTTCCTGCATACCCGGACCTCCTTTTGGGCCTTCGTAAATAATTACCACCACATCGCCGGCTTTTACTTTTCCGCCCAAAATGCCTTCAATGGCGGCATCCTGCGATTCATACACTTTGGCTGTTCCGTTAAATGTAAAGATGCTTTCATCTACACCGGCCGTTTTAACAACGCATCCGTCCAGTGCAATGTTTCCTTTGAGAATGGCCAATCCGCCATCCTGGTTGTAGGCGTGCTCAACGCTTCGAATACAGCCTTTTTCCCGATCAATATCGAGTTGCTTGTAGGTGGTTTCCTGCGATCCTAAAACGAGGTTGAAAAATCCACCCGGGGCACTGGAATAAATGGCCTGTGCGGTTGCGTCGGCATTGGCTTTAGCCACATCGTATTTTTCAATGGCCTGCTTTAAGGTTAAGCCATCCGCACGGCTCACGTTGGTTTGCAGCAAACCGCCTTTGTCCAGTTCCGATAAAATGCCCAAAATACCCCCCGCACGGTTAACATCCTGAATGTGGTAGTGCGAGTTGGGCGCTACCTTACAAAGTACCGGCGTTTTACGCGAAAGGGCGTCAATGTCGTCCATGGTGAATTTTACACCTGCCTCATGGGCAATGGCCAAAATGTGAAGTACCGTATTGGTGGATCCTCCCATGGCAATATCCAGCGTCATTGCGTTGTTGAAGGCATCAACGGTAGCAATGTTTCTTGGGAGTACGCTTTCGTCTCCATCCACATAATATTTATAGGTATTGTCTACAATTAAATCTGCGGCTTTACGGAACAACTCTTTACGATTTTTGTGGGTTGCCACAACGGTTCCATTGCCCGGCAAGGCCAAGCCGATGGCTTCGTTGAGGCAGTTCATAGAGTTTGCGGTAAACATGCCAGAGCAGGAACCACAGGTTGGGCAGGCATTTTGTTCCACTTGTGTAAGAATGGATTCAGGTACGCTTTCGTCTCCACCCATTACCATGGCATCCACCAGGTCGAGAGAACGGCCAACAGCTTCACCCGCTTCCATGGGTCCACCCGACACAAATACGGCGGGAATATTTAAGCGCATGGCAGCCATTAGCATTCCGGGGGTGATTTTATCGCAGTTGCTGATGCAAATCATAGCATCTACTTTGTGCGCGTTACACATGTATTCAACGCTGTCGGCAATTAAATCACGCGAAGGAAGGCTGTACAGCATTCCATCGTGTCCCATGGCAATACCGTCATCCACCGCAATGGTGTTAAACTCGGCGGCAAAACAACCCCGGGCCTCTATAATCTTTTTTATTTCCTGACCAATGTGGTGCAGGTGCGCATGGCCGGGTACAAACTGTGTAAAAGAGTTGACCACTGCAATGATGGGTTTCCCAAATTGTTCCTCCTTCATCCCGTTCGCTCTCCAAAGGCTACGGGCACCAGCCATCAATCTTCCGTGTGTTACTGTTTTACTTCGAAATTCTTTATGCATGTTTAAATTCCTTGTTTGTTTATATGTAAAAGCCTTTCTCACAAATGGGTGAGAAAGGCTTCTATAATTTTTTATATGTTATTACATGACCATTCTCGCTACACGTTGGAAACGACCACTACGACTAGTACTAGAATGGTATGTAATAAAGTTTGTTTCATTGCGTTGTAAATGTCTCCTCCATGAGCTTTTGTTTGAAAGGGCATGGACTGTAAAGATGTTACATTTTTTTATGTCGGACAAATGTAAAAGGAAAATAAAAACTAACAAAGAAATTCCTAAAAAAATGGGGGTTGTAACTAATAAACTGTAATTATTTTCAGGCAATTACCTTGAAATATTAACGGTTTGCCACTTTTACGGCATTTTTATTGCGACTTAATACAAATCTTTATTGCTGCCAAATTCTTACACAGTATCTATTGAGGTGTAAAGACCGTAAATGTGATTAACCGAACTTAGGTATGTTGTTTGTATTCTTCAATCATTTCGCGCAGGCAATGGATGCAAATACACTCCCCGTATTTTAGCTGGATGTATTCCAGGGCATCTTCAGGAATTTCCAGTTCTTCGCACGGGCAGTGTTTAAACAAAAAGCAGGTGAAGGATTTGCCACAGCGCGGACAATCAGACGACTTGTATTTGGATGGATTTTTGTTCGGCAAGGTTTGACACATTAATTTTTGGCAAGTTGGGCAAAATCTTCACCGGTTGGGTTTTGAAATACACGCAGGCCAAACTCCGGAATAATGGCTAAAATATGATCGAAAATATCCGCTTGTATGCTTTCATAATTGGCCCAGGCCTGGTCGTTACTGAAAACGTAAATTTCCATGGGGATGCCGTTGGGGCCTGGCTGTAACTGCCGCACCAGGAAGGTCATGTTTTTATGTATTTTGGGGTGCACCTTCAAGTAATTTTCCAGGTAGCGGCGAAATACCCCAAGGTTGGTCATGTTTCGCCCGTTAAAAACTTCGTTTTCCTGCACGTTAAGCTCTTTGTTTACACGCGCAATCTCGTCGGAACGTTCGGCAATGTATTCCTGCAACAAAAGAAAACGACTGAACTTTTGTTTCATCTCCGGCGACAGAAAGCGAACACTTTTCATATCGATATTAATCGCACGTTTAATGCGTCTTCCACCCGACTCTTCCATGCCTTTCCAGTTTTGAAACGAATCAGCAACCAGTGCATAAGTAGGAATGGTAGAAATGGTTTTGTCCCAATTTTGAACTTTAACGGTATTCAGGGTAATTTCTAAAACGGTTCCGTCGGCTCCGTATTTGGGCACCGAAATCCAATCACCCGGCTTTACCATGTTGTTGCCACTTAGTTGAATACTGGCTACCAGCCCTAAAATGGTATCCTTAAAAACCAGGATGAGTACGGCGGCAATGGCTCCCAGTCCGGCAAAAATTTTACCCATCTCGTAGTTAAACACCACCGAAATTATGGACAGTACCCCAATGCAATAAAAAATAATGGTAAATAGCTGAATATACCCTTTAATTGGCCGGTTTTGAGAAATGGGCAAGTGCAGGTAAATGTCGTGCAGGGCATCTAAAAAAGCATTTACCGTGCGTAAAATCACCACAATAATCCACACAAAGGCGATGTCTTTAATGGCCGTAGTCAGCCATTCGGTATTGGGTACCACATCGTCAATCAGGGTATAAAATATAAGCGCAGGGGCAATGTAAGCCAGGCGGTGAAATACCCTTCGTTCTAAGAGAATATCGTCGTAATGTGTTTTACTTTTACTGATTATGCGCGCAATTTGCTGCACAATAATGTAACGGGTCACCCAAAATGCCAGGTAGCTCACCAGCACCATGGCCATAAGCATTACTGCGCCATTGGCGGCCTCCAGGTAGTTGGCCGGTATTCCGGCCTGCGAAAGCATGTTTTCGGTAAATTGTGCAATGTTTTGCGTGATAACCTTCATGGTTGGCTAATAATATTTTTATACTTTGGGACAAAAATAGAAAAAACTATGGCAATACGGGATGCAATACTGTACCTGCTGTTGGTGGGTAATTTTGTAGCAATACGAGCCGAAACGCAGTTTGAGCGCTATTTTAAGGAGCAAAGCTTGCGGGTAGATTTTGTGCTGGCAGGGGATGCACAAACCAATGCCGCCTACCTGGATAAGTTGGTAAAAGAACCCCATTGGGGAGGGCGAAAGTCCAGGCTGGATGAGTTTCATGGAAAGGGGACGTACCAGTTTCAACTGACCGATGCTGCCACCGGAATACTGCTCTACACCGATGGTTTTTGTGCGTTGTTTGAAGAGTGGCAAACCACGGTGGATGCCCACACTTCGCAACGGGCTTTCCATCAGTCGGTAACCCTGCCACTGCCTAAGCAAAACTGTACTTTCGTGCTATTAAAAAGGGAAAAAGGTCTGTTTGCAGATACGTTAATGAGCCTGGCCATAAACCCCGCCAGTGCTTCGATTCGTACGGCGACTCTGCCCGATTTTGAAGTGCGGGATTTGCACATTTCAGACGCACCGGATCGGGCAATAGACATTGTGCTTTTGGCGGAGGGGTATACCCGCGATGACCGGCAACAGTTTTACGAGGATGCGAAAAAGTTTGCGGCAAGCTTGCAAAAAAGCGCCGTGTTTCAGGATAATTTCGGACGCTTGAACATTCGCGCCGTTGCGGCAGAATCGAAAGATGCAGGGTGCGACGATCCGTTAAAAAACCGTTGGAAAGAAACCTGTTTTAACAGTTCGTTTTACACCATAGGCATTGGCCGTTACCTGATGACTTCTGACGCGTATACCATAAGAAATGTAGCGGCTATGGTGCCTTACGATCAAATTTTTGTGTTGGTAAATACCCCTGAATATGGGGGTGGAGGTATTTTTAACAGCCTGGGATTAAGCGGGGCACAATCGCGCCATTTTGAGGAAGTTATTGTGCACGAGCTGGGCCATAGTTTTGCGGGTTTGGGAGATGAATATGTCAACTCAGACAACATTTGGATGCCCGATTTATCCGTGGAGCCGTGGGAAGCAAACCTTACCTTGTTTAATGGAAATTCTATTAAATGGCAATCGCTTATTCAGCCCGGTACTCCTTTGCCAACCCCAGACTCGCTGGGGTTGAAGCGTAAACAAATGGTAGGCCTTTTTGAAGGAGGCGGTTACGTTCAACAAGGAATTTATCGTCCATCGCATAACTGCAGAATGCGCAGCAATGAGGCCAAAGATTTTTGTAAAGTGTGCAGCCAGGCCATTCAGGAAATGTTTGATTTTTATACGCAACCATGAATTCTGGGGATTGCCTCTTTACTCCTTGGCATCCGGTCGGCGAAAAGGTGCTTTGCACGGATTTTGCTCCTTGGAAACTTCTGCCATTCGGCGCATGCCCTCCTGAAACTTTCTGATGTGTTCGGGTTGGGGTTTCCAGTGTTCATGCTTTTTAGCTCCAATGTGCGAAAAGCCGGAGAACAGGATTTTTGACAAAATCAGTAAACCAAAGGCCTGCAGGTACGATATGCTTTTTAGTCCGAATATAACGGGCATCAACGCATTCCACAGCAGCATGGTAATGTAGGGCACCAGGGAAACAAACAGCAAAATACCAACTGCAAACTTGGCCATTTTTGCTTTGCTATACTTCTTACACATAATTTAATCGTTTAATAAATTATACAATTCTTTTAATCGTTCTCTTAAATACAACAGGGCATAGCGCTTTCTCGAGATAAGCGTATTTACTGTTACGCCAAGCATTTCAGACATTTCACTAAACGGAATGTCTTCAAATTCATGCATCACAAATGCTTCCCGCTGTTCGGGGGGCAGTTCCTGCAATGCCAGTTCCAGTTCTTCGGCAATGGCTTTCGACATCATTTCGTCTTCGGGGGTGCTGCCAAACTTTGGCAAAATGTTTTCCAGCCGCAAATCCTCGTTCTTTTGGCTGGAAAAATCGTCGTACAATTCGGGTTTTTTCTTGCGTGTTTGGTCAATGGCCTTGTTTTTTGCAGCACGGTATAACCACCCCGTTAAATTGTTGATGGTAGAAAGGTCGTCGAATTTCTCAATGAGTTGATAAAAAACATCCTGAACCACATCTTCCGCATCCTCGTACGAACCAAAAAACTTACTGATAAAATTTACCAGTTTCGGCCTTTCCAGTTCGGCGGTTCGTAATGCATCGCTGTGTGTCATTTGTTTTTTCAACTACTTGTGCTTTTAATGACGATTAATGGAAGCGTATATTTTGTGAGCAGGTAAATTTTACGTTTTCCTGCCAAAAGGGTGAATCAAATGGAGTAAAAATGCGGGGTATCAAAATGAAAAACGGGCTTCTGTAAAGAAACCCGATCCTGTATTGTTTTTGTGCCTCGCTTTAAAAGGTCGAAAGCGCATCGGCCAGGCCTTCGTAGCGTTTAATGTAATCTTTCATGGAACGACGGATTACTTCATGGGCTTCTTCGGCACCGTACATATGTGGAATTTCCACTGTACTTTTTTGGTCGGGCATGTCTTTATACGTCAAAAAATAGTGTTTTATGCGGTTAATGGCATTTTCCGGCACATCCGAAATTTCGGTGTACTTGCCGTAAATCACATCATCCATCAGTACGGCTACAATTTTATCATCGGCCTTGTTACCGTCAATCATACG
>JAUIMD010000608.1 GCA_030433225.1 Bacteroidia bacterium | reverse complement strand
ACGGTTTTGGGGGATGCGTGGTTAAGTCCGGAGTATTTCAGAATTGGAGCCAGTCGCCTGGCCAACCACTTAATATCCGATATTCATACGTTGGAAGGGTTGGATGAAGATGGTAGTTATTTTTAAGATAAAATTAAATTGAATTCGATGAAATTAAATGGTATTAAGCAGCTTAGAAGGAGCTTAGCTTTTGTTTTTTTTACCCTGGTTGTGGTGGGATGTGCCTCGGAATCCACCAAAAAAGAGGAGCCGATAAAACCCAACATCGTATACATTTTGGCCGATGATTTAGGGTACGGAGATGTTAGCTGTTACGGACAGGAAAAGTTCAGTACGCCCAACATCGATAAACTGGCCGAAAACGGAATGCGCTTTACCCAGCATTATGCAGGTTCAACGGTTTGTGCGCCTTCACGCTCGGCGCTGATGACAGGCTTGCACACCGGGCATACCGATATTCGTGGAAATGTACGGCACGAGCCGGAAGGACAGATTCCTTTAAATGACGCTACCATAACCCTGGCCGAAAGACTAAAAGAGGCTGGATACGTTACCGGTGCTTTTGGAAAATGGGGCCTGGGTTATCCGGGTTCATCCGGCGACCCCAACCAACAGGGGTTTGATGAGTTTTACGGCTACAATTGCCAAACCCTGGGGCACAATTATTACCCTTACCATTTGTGGCACAACCAAACCAAAGTAATGCTGGAAGAAAATGCAGGTTTTGAAACCGGATTGTATGCCCCCGTGAAAATTCATGAGCAAGCCCTGCAGTTTATCGAGCAAAACAAAGACACTACTTTTTTCCTGTATTACCCTACCATTATTCCCCATGCCGAGTTGGTGGCGCCTCAGGCTTATATGGAAAAATACACAGGCAAATTCTCACCGGAAACCCCTTATATCCAAAAAGATTCTGTGCGCCGGTATAAACTGGGTGGATATGGCTCACAGCCTGAACCCCATGCTGCTTTTGTTGCCATGGTAGATTTACTGGACGATCAGGTGGGCGAAATTCAGGCGAAGCTAGAGGAGTTGGGCATTGCTGAAAATACCCTGATTGTATTTACTTCGGATAACGGTCCGCACCAGGAGGGGGGAGGAGATCCTGATTATTTTAATGGAAATGGCGATTTAACCGGCTATAAACGTGATTTGTACGAGGGAGGAATTCGCGTACCGATGATTGCCGTATGGCCCGGAAAGGTACAGGCCAATTCTACTTCTGCCCATATTTCGGCATTTTGGGATGTGGTACCCACCTTTTGTGAATTGAGTGGAAGTACCGTGCCGCAGGCTGTTGATGGGATATCCTTTTTGCCGGAATTGCTGGGAAAAGAACAGCAAAAACACCCCTATTTGTATTGGGAATTTCATGAGCAGGGCGGGAAGCAGGCGGTACGCATGGAAAACTGGAAAGCCGTTCGTTTGAACATGGCGGAAAATGCGGATGCGGAAATTGAACTGTACGACCTGCAAAATGACATTTCCGAGCAAAACAACCTGGCTGCGGAACACCCTGAGTTGGTGCAAAAAATGGCTGCAATTATGACCAGGGAACACGTGAAGTCAGAAACCTTTTCGTTTCCTTTCGAAAACTGATTGGGTAAATACATCATCATATAAAAAATCCTCACATGGAACGCCATGTGAGGATTTCTGTTTTTATACTTGCCTTTTTACTTATTTCGCAGGAGCTACGGGGTATTTCTTCATCAGTTTTTTAACGCTTTTTGGTATCGATTTTTCGCGTTTTTCGGGCTTTTCTTTTACAACTGATTTTATAATTCCCTGCCAAACCAGCTTTTTGGTTTCATTGTCATACATGTCAATAACAAAGGTTCCTTCCATGTAATCGTCTTCTTGTATGGTGGTGGTGGATGATCCCATACCCATGCCACCGTACCCATATCCCCAG
>JAUIMD010000607.1 GCA_030433225.1 Bacteroidia bacterium | reverse complement strand
CAACTTTGCCGAAGACCGCAATAAAGTGGTGTGCACACATTGCAGCAACTATCCAAAATCTTTTTTTCAGAACGAAATTGAAATTGGAACATTAGACGTGTTGGGCACCGTATTGGGAAGCGAAAATACCTTTGGTGCCGTAAAAGGGAAAGTAGCAGCAGGTAATATGACGTATTTCCGCATTTCCACAGATGATACCAAAGGAAAAATTAAAACGTACCTGGGCGAAGGTACCATGACCGATGACCCTTACGGAATGGATGGCGGTATAGCCGTGTGCGAAATTCCGAACCTGCAGAATTTAATGAAATACCTCTGCAAAAACGGTTTTGAGCATCACGTAGCCATGGTACGCGGACATGTTTCGGAGATTCTGGAAGAAGCCATTGGAAACTACCTGGATTGGGACGTGTACAAACATGAGTAATAAAGCTGCAAGGATTAGTGAAGAACGATAAACCAAATAAGCGATGCAAAAATACAGTGATCTTGAACTCCAGATAAAATCAGTAAAGTACCGCAAGGCTTTGCTGAAATACATTAAAATGGCCAATGCCGGACATACCGGTGGAAGCCTCTCGTGTACAGATATTCTAAATGTGTTGTACAACGATGTATTGAATGTTTCTCCCGAAAATTTTAAGGACAACAACCGCGACCGCTACATCCAAAGCAAAGGGCATTCGGTGGAAGCGTTTTACGTGGTGCTGGCCGATCAGGGCTTTTTCCCGGAAAGCGATTTGGAAACCTTGTGCAAATACAAATCCAAATACATTGGCCACCCTACCCGAAAAGTGAACGGTATTGAATTTAATACGGGTGGATTGGGACACGGATTATCCATTAGTGCCGGAATAGCAAAAGCCGCCAAAATGGACAATGCCAGCTATAAAGTGTACACCATGATGGGCGATGGCGAACTGGCAGAAGGTTCCAATTGGGAAGCCGCAATGATGGCCGCCCATTACAATCTGGATAACCTGGTGGCCATTCTCGACCACAACGCCTTGCAAATTACGGGCACCAATGCCGAGGTAAACAGTCCCTACCCCATCGATGAAAAATTCCAGGCTTTTGGCTGGGATGTGATTGAGGTGGATGGAAACGATATCTCCCGGTTACGGGAAACCTTTGCCAAACTTCCTTTAACCGAAGGAAAACCCACGTTGGTGTTGGCCAATACTAAAAAAGGGAAAGGAGTAAGTTTTATGGAGAATGTGAAAAAATGGCATCACGGGGTACCTTCCGATGAGCAATATGCGCAAGCCATGGATGAATTAGACAAAGAA
Source organism: Bacteroidia bacterium (assembly GCA_030433225.1). GTDB lineage: Bacteria > Bacteroidota > Bacteroidia > Bacteroidales > UBA5342 > JAUIMD01. The sequence continues at coordinate 641 of JAUIMD010000607.1, read as the reverse complement.
CTGCAAAGACTGGAAGCATGACAACATTAAATATGGGAAAAGCCAACCTGGAAGCGTTTTCTGAAACGTTGATAGAGCTGGCCAAAAAGGACAGAAACGTAGTGGTGGTAACCAGCGATTCGCGTGGATCGGGAAAATTGGTGCCTTTTGGAGAGCAACTGCCCGAACAAATAGTTGAAGTGGGCATTGCCGAGCAAAACCTGGTGGGTGTAGCTGCCGGACTGGCATCGGCACAAAAAAAGGTGTTTGCGGTATCTCCATCGTGTTTTTTAAGTGCCCGTTCTTTGGAGCAGGCCAAAAATGACGTGGCCTATTCCAACATGCCGGTAACCCTCATTGGCATTAGTGCCGGGGTAAGTTACGGTGCTTTGGGTTCTACCCACCACTCCCTGCACGACGTAGCCGTTTTTCGTGCGATCCACAACATTGACATTGTAGTGCCTGCCGATAATTTCGAAACCCGCGAGGTGATAAAAGCCGCGGCGGCCTCCGACAAACCAATGTTCGTGAAGTTTGGGAAAAAGAACATGCCCGATTTACCGCGCGTAACCGATGGGTTTGAAATTGGGAAAGCCTCCACCATTTGCGAAGGCACAGATGTAGCCTTTATTGCCTGTGGAGAAACCGTTGCTCCTGCATAC
>JAUIMD010000038.1 GCA_030433225.1 Bacteroidia bacterium | reverse complement strand
TCATTTTTAGCAGATTCTGCCAGGCGTTTAAAATAGTTGGCAGCAGCCTGAAAATCTTTTTTGGAATAATAAATATCGGCCAGTTTCGATACGCTTTCTTCGGTATAGGGGTTGGGTGGAAATGCTGCCACTTCCTCCAGTTCCTGCCGTGCCTGTTCTGTTTCTTTCAGACGTAAGTGGCAATCGGCCTTGTAGTAATGGGCATTCAGGAGGTATTTCCCTTCCGGAAATTTTTGAATGTAGTTGGCAAAATACTTGCGGGAGTTTTCCACATTGCCTTTCATGTATATTTTTTCGGCTGCCACATACGTCAGCGAATCTTCTTCAAGGTCGCTTAGTTTTGCATACTGCCCAATGGTTTTGGTATAGCGGATATATTCATCGATGGTACCGTTATCCACCGAAATGGTTTTTAAGGCGCTTAATGCCGTTTGTGCCTCTTCGCTGCGGCGGTAGTTGCGCACCACATCTTTGTATAGCGAGGCGGCTTTCATCTCATCTCCCTGGTTGTAATACACCAAAGCCATGTTCAACAATGCTTGCGGCAGCAGCGTGCTTTCGGGGTAATATTTGATGAGTGTTTCGTAGCAGCGAATGGCATTTTTTGTGTCGCCCAGGTTGCCGTAGGTACGGCCCTCTTCAAACCAGGCCTTTTCTACATAAGTGCTTTCTTTGTATTGCTGAATCAGGTTATCCAATGCCTCAATTTTGTCGGTATATTTCTTTTGTAAGCCCAAGCAAAACGCCTTTTGGTAATAGGCATAATCGCTGCCTGATTGTTGCAGTGCAATGGCTTCATCGTAGTATTCCAGTGCTTTTCCAAAGTCACGCTTCAGGTAATAGGCATCGGCCAGGCGGTTGTAGGCATCCAGCAAGCGTGCATCTCTGGCATTTTTTTGCAGGTACACGTATTTTTCGAACCAGGCGATGGCCGGGTTTGGTTGGTTTTGCTTAAAATAGGTATACCCCAGGTTGTAATGCGCCATGTAAAATTCGGGCAAACGGGGCGCGTATGGCGATTGAATAAACGCGGAATATCCGCTGAGCGCCTGGTCGAAATCGTTTAAGCGAAACCATGCCTCTCCTTTCCAATACTGCGCCTGGGCCATCAGTTGGCGGTCAACATTTCCATATGCAATGGAAGTGTCGAAAAAGCCAATAGCTTCCTCAAAGCGCAGGTCGTTAAACAATTCAATGGCACGATAATACGTAACCCGTTGCATGGCCTGTTTCAGTTTGTTGTTGCTTAAGGGGATGTCTTTTAACGATTCGTAGGCACGTTGGTAATTGTTGGTATTCAAAAATACTTCCGACATAAGTCGGTATACCTCAGGTTTGTGCTCCGAATCGGGGAATTGAGCAATGAATTTTTCAAGCGCCTCTATAATTTCGTTAAAGGGACTGTAACTCAGTTCGTAGGTTAGTTTGCAAAAATTAAAAAGGGCCTCTTCCTGTATGGAGGCGTCAAAAGTAAACCTGCTGGCCGACTCAAATGCCATGCGGGCCATCGCCTTATCGTCCAGGTAAATGTAGCAGGCCGCCAGTTTATTAAAGGCATTTTGCGTTAGCTCATCTTCCAGGGTTGCTACCTTGGTAAAGGCATCGGCCGCTTTTTTATATTCTTCCAGGGCAAAATAACATTCTCCCAAAAGGTAAAGGTCCTCACGACTTAATTTATCAATGTTTTGCAGGTACACCTCGTAGTAATCAATGGCCGATTTCAGGTCGTTGTTTTGGTAATTGATGTTTCCTAAAATGCGCGCAATTTCGCCCTTGTATACTTCGTCGTTGGTTTTATACAGCTTGGTGGCTTTTTGTTTTACGGCTGCGTAATCGCCGTTTAAAAAGTCAAACTGCAAATTGTAATATTCAATGGCACCTTTGTAATTCCGGTTTTTAACCTGCTCAAAATATTTTTTCGACTGGGCATAATCGTTGTTCAGGTAATGAATGTACCCGCAGTAGTACAGGGCATCGTCCTGGTAGGGGTTGGTTTTGTTTTTTACTGTATTAAAATACGGATAGGCTTTTTGCGGCTGATTGAGCTTAAGCAAAGTAAATCCATATTTAAAGTTGTACTCGAAGCGCTGGTTTTTATTCAGTGTTTTTTCTTTTACCCGGCTGTAATATTTGGCGGCTCCCTGGTAATCCTCTTTATCCTGTAAAAACATGCCCAGCTGAAAATACGACAGGTTTTTAAAAAATGTATTTCGGGTGGATTTTGCAAAGCTTTCCAGGGCCTTTTCTGCGCCTGTTTTTTCGAGGTACAGGTTGGATACCAGCAACATATACTGTGCATCTTCCCGGTGAACCGATTCGTTTCCGGATTGGGAAAGGTAGGTTTCCAATAAGGCAGCTGCCTGATTAAATTCTCCTTCGTTAAAGGCTTCTTTTCCTTCAAGCAACAGGTGCCCCGGGTAGGTGTAAGTAACAGGCGATTGCCCGTGCAGCTGCAGGGTTAGGCCCAGAATAAAAGCGTATAAAGTAAACCGCAACAAGTGCTTCATTAATGTGTGTTTTGACATTACAATATAAAAAACGTGCCGGGCGTAAAAATATTTCTTTTTCGCCGACACGTTTCACAATTTCTTTTAAATTTTGGCACAATTTATTTACATGCCAGTCTGCCTTAAACAAACGGAGTTTTAGCAACGGAAGCTTTGATGAGTTTGTTGCGCACCTTTATGTAAATTTCGCTGCCCGCCTGCCAGTAGGGCTTGGTAAGGTAGCCCAGGCCAATGCCCTTATTCAGTAAAGGAGACATAGTACCGGAGGTTACATTTCCTATGGAGTTTCCCTGTGCATCGCAAATTTCGTATCCGTGGCGTGGAATTCCTTTTTCTTCCATCACAATACCTTTTAGCCGTTTGGTGAGGCCTGCGGCTTTTTGCGCTTCCAGGTTTTTGCGGTTAATAAAATCGTTGCCAACCGAAAATTTGGTAATCCAACCTAAGCCGGCTTCCAGGGGGGAGGTGTGGTCGTCAATGTCGTTTCCATACAGGCAAAAGCCCATTTCAAGGCGTAAGGTGTCGCGCGCAGCAAGGCCAACCGGCTGAATGTCAAACTCCTCCCCGGCCTCAAAAATGGCATCCCACAACGTTATTCCGTCTTTCGGGTAAAAGTACAGTTCAAAACCACCGGCCCCGGTATACCCTGTGTTGGAAATGATTACCTCCTCAATTCCTGCCATACGACCTGTGGTAAATTGATAATACGGTATGGTGGAGAGATCCACTTCCGTCAGTTTCTGTAGGGTTTGCAAGGCTTTGGGGCCCTGAATGGCCAGCTGGGCAATCTGGTCCGAGGCATTTTCCAGCTCCGCCTCCATGGGGTTGTTTTCCAGCCAGTGTTGCCAGTCTTTTTCTATGTTGGCGGCATTTACCACCACCATGTATTTTTCAGCTTCGTACTGGTAAATTACCAGGTCATCCACAATGCCGCCATCGCGGTTGGGCATGCAGGAGTATTGCGCTTTACCCGGCTCCAGGGCATTAATATCGTTCGAAGTAATTAACTGCAGAAAAGCTGTTGCCTGGGGTCCTTTTACCCAAAATTCTCCCATGTGTGATACGTCAAATACCCCCACGTTGTTGCGCACTGCCAGGTGCTCTTTTTTTACCCCCGCATAATCAATGGGCATTTCGTAACCGGCAAAGGGAGCCATCTTAGCGCCCAGTTTTTTATGGATTTCGAAAAATGGTGTCTGTTTCATTGTCGGCTTATTTGTATTTAACGGTGACCAGTTCAATAATTTTTAAAATTAATTCAGAGGCTTTTACCATGGATGGGATGGGTACGTACTCAAATTTTCCATGGAAATTGTGCCCTCCGGCAAAAATATTGGGACAAGGCAAGCCTTTGAAACTCAGGTTGGCGCCATCGGTTCCACCCCTGATGGGACGTATATTGGGTACAATGTCGCAGGCCTTCATGGCTTCTTCGGCCAGGTCAACAATGTGCATTACCGGCTCAATTTTTTCGCGCATGTTGTAGTACTGATCGTTCATTTCAATTTCGCAGGTGCCGGCACCAAACTCTGCATTTATTTTGTTGGTCAGGTGTTTCATTTCCTTTTTGCGCTCTTCAAAGCGCATGCGGTCATGGTCGCGAATAATGTACGTCATGGTGGTTTTTTCCACATCTCCGGCCATGGACATCAGGTGGAAAAAGCCCTCGTAACCCTCGGTATGTTCAGGAGTTTGGAACCGCGATAAAAGCGATACAAACTGGTTGGCAATGCGAATGGAGTTTTTCATTTTGTGCTTGGCATATCCGGGATGCACACTGCGGCCATGAAAAATTACTTTTGCAGTGGCAGCATTAAAGTTTTCAAACTCCAGTTCGCCCACTTCGCTGCCGTCCATGGTGTAGGCCCACTCGGCATTGAATTTCTCCACATCAAAATATTTGGCCCCTTCACCAATTTCTTCGTCGGGTGTAAAGCCTACCCGAATTTCGCCGTGTTTTATTTCGGGATGTTGTACCAGGTATTCCATGGCGGTAACTATTTCGGCCAGTCCGGCTTTGTCATCAGCTCCGAGTAGGGTAGTTCCATCCGTTACAATAATGTCCTGCCCGTTGTATTGCAAAATTTCAGGAAAATCTGCGGGTTTCAGCACGATATTTCTCTCAGCATTCAGTACAATGTCTTGTCCGTCATACTGTTCAACAATGCGGGGTTTTACATTTTTTCCGCTAAAATCGGGGCTGGTATCCATGTGGGCAATAAAACCCACTACAGGGGTGGAATGGTTAATGTTAGACGGAAGCGTGGCCATAACATAGCCATTGTCGTCCAAACTTACATCGTGCAGCCCAATGCGTATGAGTTCTTCCTTCAGGGATTCGGCAAACTCGTATTGTTGAGGGGTACTTGGGGTTAAGCCCGTTTCGGGGTCCGATTCGGTGTGTGTTTTTACGTATCGAAGAAAACGTTCCGTAATTATGTTAGCGTCTATCATGGTTAATTTAATTTGGTGCAAACCTACCCTCAAAAAAACGGAAAATAAATGACAAACGGACATGACACTGCGCTTGAATTGGCGCTTCTTTTTAACGAAGAAGGAAAGCCCTTTCGTAGGTGTTTGGTGAAGTTCAGCTATCCGTTTACCTTTGCTGCCAACAAATTAAAAGCGTATTAAACATGGGAAAACTGGCGATGCACTGGCAAATTTTAATTGCCCTGGTGGTAGGGGTGGTATTCGGAATTTTTTTTCCGGGAGGTGTGCCCTACGTGGGATGGATGGGAACCCTGTTTTTAAATGCCCTGAAGATGATGATTGTGCCCTTAATTCTGTTTTCTATTATTAACGGAATGGTAAACCTGGGCACCGGTAAAAATCTGGGACGCTTAGGCTTTAAAACCTTGCTTTACTACCTGATGACCAGTTTTTTTGCCATTGTAACCGGCCTTGTTCTGGTGAATGTAATACAGCCCGGAGTGGGCGCCAAACTGGGCTTGCCGCAGGAGGTAGACATGGTAGGCGATACCAAAATTCCGTTTGCCGATACCCTGCTGGGCATTGTACCCAGCAACATTATTACCGCCATGGCCGAAAACCAGGTGCTCAGTATCATTTTTCTTGGGTTGCTGGCCGGGTATTTTTTACCTCGACTGGGCAAGCCACACAGCAAAATTTTAACCGATGGGGTGAATGCCTTGTTTGAGCTAACCATGAAAATTACCATGTTTATTATTCGTTTCGCGCCATTGGGCATTCTTGGTCTGGTAGCCAATACAATGGCCGAACAATCGGATATTATAGGAGTAGCCAAAGGTTTGGGGGGATATTTTCTTACCGTGGTGGCGGCCCTTTTGTTTCATGCGCTCATTATTCTTCCACTATTGTTGTGGTTTGTAGGAAAATCCAATCCGCGGCAACATTTTCGGGCCATGTCAACTGCTTTGCTTACCGCCTTTTCTACCAGCAGTTCCAGCGCTACCCTGCCATTAACCATGGAAGCCATTGAGCATAAATCAGGCGTTTCCAACAAAATTACAAGTTTTACCCTGCCCTTAGGCGCCACCGTAAATATGGATGGAACCGCGCTGTACGAATGCGTGGCGGTTATTTTCATTGCCCAGTTTTATGGCATCGACCTTTCTCTTTCGCAGCAGGTGTTGATTTTGTTTACGGCATTACTGGCCTCAATTGGAGCCGCCGGTATACCCATGGCAGGCCTCATTATGATGGGCGTGATTTTAACGGCGGTGGACCTTCCATTAGCCGGTATTGGCCTGATTTTGGCAGTGGATCGGCCCCTTGACATGTTGCGTACCACGGTAAATGTATGGAGCGATTCGTGCGGTGCTGTAATTATCTCAAAATCCGAAGGGGAGAAAATAAATTATTAAGTATTTTTATTCAGAATGAAATTAATTCCAGATAAGCATAACTGTGTGATTCTTAGCTTTGTTATTTAGAATTGCTGCATTTGTGAGGTGTATTTTTATTTAGAATGGTTACGGTGCCGGGGGATTAATTCATTCGATTTCAGATTTTTGACATTTGCTTGGTATAGAAAAATTACTACTTTTGCTTCTATTCTAATTAGGTTTAAATTATGAACAAGGAAACAAAGAATAAAGAAGCAGTTAAGAAGATTTTTACGGAATACCTCAAAATAAATGGACACCGCAAAACTCCCGAACGTTATGCCATTTTAGATAAAGTATATGCGTACGAAGGCCACTTTGATATTGAAACCCTGTACATTTACATGAAGAACAAAAACTACAGGGTAAGCCGCGCTACTTTATACAACACCATCGACCTGCTTCTGGATTGTAAACTGGTAGTAAAACATCAGTTTGGTAAAAGTATGGCACAATACGAAAAAGCCTACAATACCGATCCTCATGATCACCTGATTTGTACCAAGTGCGGCTCCATTTCGGAATTTAAAGACCCCGTTATTAAAGAGCAGATTCATGATAAGCGTACCGATGGTTTTGCCATTTCACACTACACCCTTTATGTGTATGGTGAATGTAAAGATTGCCAGGCTGAATAAGTATTTTATTAGTCGGTAATTTTACTAACTTTACGCACCGTAAATCAAAATCAATTTTCATGAAAGCTGATGTACTTCTTGGTCTTCAATGGGGAGACGAAGGAAAAGGAAAGATTGTGGACGTACTTACCCCCGACTACGATGTGGTTGCACGGTTTCAAGGAGGTCCTAATGCGGGACACACCTTAGAATTTGATAACCAAAAATACGTATTGCATACCGTTCCTTCCGGCATTTTTCAAGGAGATAAAATGAACATCATCGGCAACGGTGTGGTCATCGATCCTAACATCTTAAAAAGCGAAATTACCAAACTGGAAGGCAGTGGGAGAGAGATTCGGTCGAAGCTTTTAGTATCCCGAAAAGCACACATTATTGTACCTACCCACCGGTTGTTGGATGCGGCCTACGAAATTGCCAAAGGCGCTTCAAAAATTGGTTCCACCCTTAAGGGTATTGGGCCAACCTATACCGATAAGGTGAGCAGAAACGGGTTGCGTGTGGGAGACTTGTTCGAAAATTTTGAAGAGAAATACGCGACGATTAAAAATAAGCACATTCAGATACTCAAGCAACACAATTACGACTACGAAGCCCAATTGGCCGAATATGAAGCCAGCTGGATGGAAGGTGTGGAACTGATTCGTTCGCTGCAAATTGTGGATTCTGAATATTACATTAACAATGCCATACAGGATGAAAAGCGTGTACTGTGCGAAGGCGCTCAGGGCACCATGTTGGATATCGATTTTGGGTCGTACCCGTTCGTAACCTCCAGCAATACCATTTCGGCCGGGGCGTGTACCGGGCTGGGCATTGCTCCCTCACGAATTGGGGAAGTATACGGCATATTTAAGGCCTATTGCACCCGTGTGGGCAGCGGTCCGTTTCCTACGGAACTGGATGATGAAGTGGGCGATGAATTGCGCAAAAAAGGAAATGAATTTGGTTCTACCACAGGCCGTGCCCGCCGAACTGGCTGGATTGACCTGGTAGCCTTAAAGTACAGCGTAATTATTAACGGCGTAACGCAACTCATTATGATGAAGAGCGATGTGCTGGATGAGTTTGACACCATAAAAGTGGGCGTATCGTACGTGGTAAACGGGAAAGAATCCAAACAATTGCCGTTTACTTTTACCGACGATGTAGTGCCGGTTTTTGAAGAACTGCCCGGTTGGAAAACGGACATGACGAATGTAAAATCGCCGGCTGAATTTCCGGAAGCTTTTAACAAGTACGTGAAGTTTCTGGAGGACTATTTGGAAGTGCCCATTAAAATTGTGTCGGTAGGACCAGACCGTGCACAAACCATTGTGCTGAATTAAAATATACACTGCATAAAAACAAAAAAGCAACCTTCATACGGGTTGCTTTTTTTGTATCCGCCAAAGCGGTACGTTTTTGCGGGTCTAAAACAACGACTCTATGGCTTCGGGCTGACCGTTGGATTCTTCTTCCTCTTCATCCCCATCAACGGGAATGGTTTCATCGGTACAATCCAGGTCTATATTGAAATTGGCAGGTTTCTCAAACGTTTCTTCCTGCGTATAATTCAGGCCTTCATCATCGTAAACGTGCTGCATATAATCGGCCCAAATGGGCAAGGCCATCACGCCACCATACCCCATAGACGTATCAAAACGGATGGAGCGTTCTTCTCCACCCACCCATACAGCCGTTACCAGGCGTGGGGTTACGCCCGAAAACCATCCATCGGAATAGTTTTGTGTAGTACCTGTTTTTCCACCCATTTGAGCCGTAAACTTGTACGGGCCATTGGGGTTGCGCAATTTATATGCCGTACCCATGTTTACCACACCTTCGAGCAGGTTAATCATTAAGTAGGCTGTGTTTTCGTCAATTACCTCACGGCGCTGGGCCCCAAAGGTGGATATGATGTTGCCGTTGTTGTCTTCAATGCGGGTCACAAAAATAGGGTCGGTATATACCCCTTTGTTGGCAAAAACCGAGTAGGCAGCTACCAGCTCTTTAATGCTGAAATCGGCCGGGCCCAGGCAAAGGGACGGAACCGCATCCATCGGGCTTTTAACGCCCATGCTATGAATGAGTTTTACCAGCGACTGTGGCTGAAACTGCCCGATTACCCACGACGAAATAAAGTTGTTCGATTGTGCCAGCCCCCATTTAAGGGTTACCATTTCACCGTAGCGTCGTTTGCCCACGTTGCGGGGTGTCCACGGTCTTCCCAGCCCATCAAGTTGTGTGTAGGGTACGTTGCGTACTTTGTAGCAGGGGGTGAGGCCTTCCTGCATGGCCAGGGTGTACAAAAAGGGCTTAATGGTGGATCCCACCTGCCGTTTTCCCTGGGTTACCATATCGTACATAAAAAAGCGGAAATCCGGCCCGCCGACGTACGCTTTTACGTGGCCGGTAAGCGGATCCATCGACATCATGCCGGAACGCAGAAATTTCTTCATGTATACAATGGAGTCCCACGGAGAAAGTACGGTGTCTTTTACGCCATTCCACGTAAATACCGATGTTTCTTTTTTTGTGTGGAACGCGCTGTCTATTTGCGCATCGGTCTTTCCTGCACTTTTCATGCTGCGGTACCGATCGGTGTACACCATGGTGCGCCGTATGAATTGTTCTACTTTTTCGCGCCGTGCCTGGGGCGATGCGGCAATGTCGGTATCGTAGGGGGCAATGGCTCTGCCTTCCGGACTGCGCTGGCTCAGGCGGTTGAAAAAGGCCGGTTGCAGGGTTTCTTTCAATTGACGTACCACTGCCTCTTCGGCGTAGGTTTGCATGCGCGAATCGAGCGTGGTGTATATGCGTAAACCATCCGAATACAAGTTGTAGGGTTTGCCATCCGGCTTTAGGTTTTTATGGCACCATCCAAACAAGGGGTTGTTTTCCCATTCGATGGAATCTTCATAAAAAAGCTGGTCCTGCCATCCGGCATAGTTTTTACGCTCGGGTTTTTTGGCATTCATGGTTTTCGCGAGGTATTGGCGAAAGTAGGCAGCAGTTACATGCTTATGGTCTTCCGATTTAAAATCGATTTCTATCGGGCGGGTTTTCAGGGTATCGTATGCCTCTTGTGTCAGGTAGTCATTAATAAGCATTTGGCCGTATACTACATTTCGGCGTCCAAGCATGTTTTCGGGGAAACGTTTGGGGTTGAACAGTGACGGGTTTTTTAGCATGCCAACCAAAATAGCCGCCTGTTCCACCGTAAGTTTATCGGGGGTAGTGTTAAAGTATACCTGAGACGCCGTTTTTATTCCAATGGCGTTGTATAAAAAGTCGAATTGGTTGAGGTAGAGTGATATAATTTCTTCCTTGGTGTAGTAGCGTTCCAGTTCTACGGCAATTACCCATTCGTTAAATTTTTGAATGCCGCGCTCAAACTTACTCTGC
>JAUIMD010000606.1 GCA_030433225.1 Bacteroidia bacterium | reverse complement strand
TACTGGGGCTATGTGAACCCCAATGGCCCCCGCTCCTGCTACGATGAAGGCAAACGCTGCACTGAATCATTAATGGTGAGCTACCACCAGCAAAACGGTGTAGACACAAAAATTGTACGCATTTTTAATACCTACGGTCCCAATATGAACCCCTTTGATGGAAGGGTAGTTTCTAACTTTATTCGGCAGGCCCTGCTGGGTGAAGACATTACCATTTACGGAGATGGAAGTCAAACCCGCTGCTTTATGTATGTGGATGACCTTTTGGAGGCGATGGTGCGCATGATGGCAACCACCCCACAGGTAAACGGGCCTGTGAACATTGGCAACCCGGTAGAATATTCCATACTGGATTTGGCACAAATGATTATTCGAAAAACCGGGTCAAAATCAAAACTGGTGTTTGGAACCCTGCCGGTGGATGACCCGGTTAAGCGGCAACCCGATATTGCTCTGGCTAAAAAATTATTGGGAGGATGGGAACCCAGGGTGGAACTGGAACAGGGACTTGACTACACAATAGACTACCTGAAGCACGCCTTAAACCGGTAAAGCAGGTTGAGGCTATAACAGATTCCGGATACTAAGAAAAAGTATTTCTTCGTCTACCGGAAAGGGGACACTATCTTCGGCACCACTGGCCAATAAGGCATCCACCCGGGCATTTTGTGTGGAAAGGGGCAATACAATAAAAGGAATATCGCAGTAATAGCTACTGTTTTTAAAGCGACTGATCAGTTCCCGCACGTCTATGTCGGGCAATTTTTCATCGGTTATTACCACATGTGGAATAAAGCCACTGTGCATCCAGGTATACGCATCAATTCCACGATGAAATACGTGTACTTCAAACCGGCTTTTCAAGGCCGCTTCCAACCTTACGTTAGGAGAATCAGGCGAAACAATCCAAGCAATTTTAACCGTCATACCACAATAAATTAAGTACAGCATTAAAGGTATGGAAATCCGCTGGCGCCATCAAACCCAAACTGGCATTTAAAACAAAAGCCCGACAATTTTGCCGGGCCTATCTTCACAACGTATTGTTTTTTTAGTGTAATTGACCTCCAACAACCGGTAATGCATCCTGAATGGCAAAACGCTGGGCGGTGAGCAGGTAAGATTCTACCTGAACAAAACGGGCTGCAACAATTGAGTTGGTAGCACGCTTTATTTTGCCATAGAACGCGTTCAATAATTTGTCTGTTTGGTTGCCCAGCTTAATCATTTCCTTCATCCAATAGTCTGCCTTTTCTTCGGTGAGCGTTTCGTTGTTTTTTTCAAAGTACTCTAACAATTCAATCCGCTTTTTACCCAAATTTTTACGTGCACTTTCGTAAGTTTCATATAAGGGCCAAAAGGCTTCTGCACTGGCATCGTCCAGGTTTAAAAATTCGGCAACAAGTGCTTTCTTTTCTTTTCCATACATGCTCTGAATCAAATCCACATCGCTGCCTGTGAGTTCCTGAGCCGAAATACTGAGGGCAAATAAGGCCGCCATAGCCATTAAAAGTAACTTTTTCATTTTGCTTGATGATTTTTGTGTTATTCCACCTAAAACGGCTTTACCAAAAAGTTGTTCAGTGGGGTACAAAAAAAGGCCTTCCAATGGAAGGCCTTTCGTAAGATCGGATGTACTCCGATTACTTTTTTATTAAGCTACAGCTTGTCCGATAAGGATAGCGGCAACCAGGGCAAGAATTGCGTAAAGCTCAGGAAATACTGCAAGGATAAGTGATTTACCGAATACATCGTATCCGGCACCAATACCCGCAATACCGTTAGCGCAAACCTGACCTTGACGAATAGCAGACAATAAGCCTACAATACCCAGGGCTAAACCTGCACCAAAAACGGCACCTGCCTGTAACCAGGAAGTTTCAGGAGTTAACAAAGGAGCCAACATAAAGTAACCGATAAAGCCGTACAATCCCTGAGAACCAGGCAATGC
>JAUIMD010000037.1 GCA_030433225.1 Bacteroidia bacterium | reverse complement strand
AACTGCCTACGGGAATTTGTGCCTGTACGTATGCGGCCATGTTTACTACGGCCAGCAACAGGAATATTTTTAATGGATGCCTCATGTTATGAAGTATGGTGATTTAAAAATTCAATTAACTTTTGAACGGCCCTTCCCCGGTGACTAATGTTATTTTTTTCGTCGCGCGAAAGCTCTGCAAAGGTAAGGGTGTATCCTTCAGGTTCAAAAATAGGGTCGTAACCAAACCCTTCTTTCCCACACATTTCCTCGCGTATGGTGCCTTTTACGCTGCCCTCAAACAAAATTTCCTGTCCGTTTAAAATCAGTGAAATTACGGTGCGAAAATTGGCTTTTCTGTTGGAAATGCCTTTCATCTTTCGCAACACTTTTTTCATATTTTCGGTAGCGTCTTTTGCTTCGCTTGCATACCGTGCCGAGTACACGCCGGGTTCGTTATTTAATGCCTCAATTTCCAGTCCGGTATCGTCGGCAAAACAATTTACCTTATACTTTTTAAAAATGTACTGCGCCTTTAAAGATGCATTGCCTTCCAAGGTATCTGCCGTTTCTGGTATTTCTTCGGTACAGCCCAAAGTCTCCAGGCTAATCACCTCAAATTTACCTTTGAGCATTGCACTAATTTCGGCCAGTTTATTGGGGTTATTGGTTGCAAAAACTATTTTGTCCATGAATATGAATCGTCAATATCTAATACGTAAATATCCTATTTATTATTGTATTCTCACAAAAGTTTATGTGGAAATGTACTTACCTGTGAAGGGGGCTGATCACCATGTGGTACTGGAACGTAAAAAATCCGCGAATACCGGGAATGCCCACAAAACGCCGCAGTTTGTTGAGCACCGTTTTTTTATCGGCAATAAGGTAATAGGGCCGGAATTGTTCAAACCGGAACCCTGCACTTTTTACCAGCTGGATCACATTTTTTCGGGTAAAAAACCGAAGGTGGGTACGGTCATGAATGCCTCGATCATGGTAGGGCCACTCGGCCCGAAACAGCAAATGAAAAAAGGTGGTGTAAAATCGAATGTTGGGGATGGAAATAATGACGACGCCTCCCGGCAACAGAAATTCGCGGCTTTGGCGCAGCACTTTCCAGGGGTCCACGATGTGCTCCAGAATGTCGGCAAACACAATGCAATCGTACTTTTGTGTGGGCGTTTTGTCAAAAAATGAGCTGACATCCTCCACAAACACACCGTCCATGCGCAGTTCGGCTTGTTTGGCTACCTCCGCAAAAAGCTCCAGACCGTATACTTTTCCCTGTGTTTTTTCTTTCATGGCGGCGGCAGTGAGTCCGGTACCACAGCCTACGTCCAATAACATTTTGCAGCGTTGGGGCACCAGTTCTAAAACATCCACCCTTACCCCGTAATAGGCATTTTTCATGGCAAAAGGAGGTTTGCAAATTGGGGCATATCTTTAAAATCGCGCTGTACCTTTTCGTAATCTTCCGGGATGCCAATGTCGATAAAATAGGCCGGGCTGAAAAAGGCTGAAAACTGCCCTGAATGTACCTCACGTTCCATAAAATCAGATTCAAACGAGAATTTTTCCGGCAAGGCATTTCCTTCCAAAAGGGATGATGTTAAGGCATAAACCCCTCCATTTATCCACCCTTTGCTGCAATATGCTTTGTCTTTAAACCCGGTAACCTGGTTGCCCTTAAAGGTTACAATTCCGTACCTGTCAAAGTCTGTCATTTCTTTAAGCGACAGGCAAAGTGCGGCCGGATTTTGCTGAAACTCCCGGGAAAGCGCAAATAAATCCACCGCAAAAAACGTGTCGCCGTTCAGTAAAAACACTTCCGCATCGCGGGCGTTTGCCAGGGCCAGTTTAATACCTCCCCCTGTACCCAGGGGAACTTCTTCCACCACATATACCAATTCCATACCGTGGTACGCATTTCCAAAATAGGTTTTAATTGCCTCGTGCTTGTACCCTACCGAAAGGATTACCCGGTTTACGTCGTACTGGTGCAGGTAGTGTAGCAGGTAACATAAAAATGGAATATCATTTACCGGTGCCATGGGCTTGGGTATTTCCTTTACTACCGAGCGTAAACGGGTTCCTAATCCTCCGGCAAGTATGATGGCTTCTTTAATGGGCATATGTTATTTTTTATTGGGGTGGAACATGGTTTTGTGATGCCTTCAGTTTCTCGAGGCCAAAAGTAAATAAGTTGGGCAAACCCCGCACCACCGACCGATTGATTAAATAGGCCGCGGGCCGCAGTACCGGTACAAAGTAAAAGAAAAAATAGGCGGCAAAGGTGTACGAAACCAATGTTGCCACCAGGGCGCCCCATAAACCTATGAGGGGAATGAGTAAAAAATTGAGCCCAACGTTTAATACCGCACCAATGATGTTTGCAGTTGGGGCAAAGCGTTGCAGGCCTTTAATAATCATCCATTGGCCGGTAACAAACGAAAAGGCAGAAATTAAGCTTTTCCACGAAAGCAATTGCACCAGATCGCCGGTTACCAGGTAGGTATTGCCCATTAGCAATAACACCAGGGGCCTGGCAAAAATGGAAAAAATCAGGGCTAGCCCTATGGTAATCCATACCATGCTATCAGAAAAAAGCTGCATTTGCTTGTTAAAGGCCGTCATATTTTGCGCGTACGAATGCACCAAAACAGGCAAAAGTATTTGAGAAATAATTTTAGGAATAAAAAAGATTACGGAAATAATGCGCAGTCCAAGTGCATAATACCCAAGATCGGTTGACCCCAGCATGTTTTTAATCATCACCTGGTCTACCCGGTCGTATACCAATATGGCCAATCCGGTAAACATCAGCGGCAGCGATTGTTTCCAGATTTGGTGTACTACTTTTTTATGGAACCGCAAGGATAATGGATAGGAGTAATTTTTACGAAAAAACAGAAAGAGCGAAAAGGCGAGAAAAAAGAAATCAAGGGCAAAGGCTGCCACAAACCAAATAAGGTCTGCATGCATTAGCATGAGTACTACTTTAACCCCCGCCGTTGCCAACCCTTTAAAAACCGTGCTTTTAGCCACGAATTTGTTTTTAAACTCTGCCACAAAAAAGTTGGTAAACACCTGAAACGACTGTGCAATAAAGCTGGTGGAGTACAGGGCAATGGCCCATTTTGTCCACATGTCGGATTCCAGCAAAAAGGCACAAACCACCACTAAAACAACAGTACCAAGGGCAAGGAGTAACCGAAAAAACAAGGCCGACGACAGCACCACATGTTTTGGCCACTGTTTAAGCGAAAGCATTTTAACAATAATTTCGTCGGAACTAAAGGTGGCAAAAACCGAGAACAGCATTGCAAAAGATACGACATAGTTCAGCAGGCCATATTGTTCGGGACCTAAGTAACGGGCCACATAAATGCCTACCACCAGGGTAATGAGCATGTTTACCGATGTACCCACCACCGACCACGAAAGGTTACGCATAACCTTTTGCATGAGCGGACTCTGGGGCTGTATCAATCGCTTAAACACGCCTAGGGATTTTGGTTTTTTAAATGGTCCAGCTTGCCAGGCCGTTTTTGGTAAACTGGTAGCGCTTTACCTGGCCGCCAAAATCGTTGCTTAGGGCATCAATTACCCTGTGCCGGGTATCGCGCGGACAGTAGAAGAACATGAATCCTCCTCCCCCGGCACCGGAAATTTTTCCGCCCAGTGCACCGGCATCCATCGCGGTATCGTAAATGGCATCAATGGATGGATTGGAAATTCCGGTAGCAATTTGCTTTTTAAAACGCCAGCTTTCGTCGAGTAAACGGCCAATACCATCGAGGTCGCCTTTAAGCAGGGCTTCTTTCATTTTAACTGCACCCTCCTTCAGTTTATGCATCGATTCGATGGACTGCTCGTTTTTTGAGCGCACATTTATTTGCTGCTTTTCAATAATGGCAGCTGACGATCTACTGGTTTCGGTGTAGTACAATACAATGTTATAGGCCAGCTCGTTCAGGTAGTTGGTGGGGATACGCAACGGATTTACAATGACTTTGTTGTCGGCAAAAAATTCCATAAAATTTACCCCGCCAAACGTGGCCGCATATTGGTCCTGCTTTCCACCGGCCATGTTTAAATCCACACGTTCCACCATAAATGCCAGCCAGGCAATGTCGTATTCACCCAAGGGCAGTTTCAACCACTCGGTGTAGGCTCCCACAATAGCAGTAACCAGGGTAGATGAGGTTCCCATACCCGACCCGGGAGGGGCATCCACATAGGTGGATAACCTGAAAGAAAGCGGCTTTTTCACATAGTCTTTTACAATGCGGTTGTAAATGCCTTTGTAAAGGTCAAAAGGGCCGCCATCAATGGGCAATTCCAGGGCCGAATCGTAGGCCACTTCCAATTTACGGTCAAGCGATTGAAACACAATGCTGCCATCGCCGGTAGGTTCAATAGTGGCATAGGCATACATGCTTACGGTGGCGTTCAAAATGGCGCCTCCATAAATATCCGAATAGGGCGAAACATCGGTACCTCCACCGGCAAGTCCTATGCGCAAAGGGGCTTTACTACGTACTATCATGTATTTATTTCTTTGCTCACCTGTTCAATGGTATCCACCATTTTATCCCAGGTGTATTTTTGTTTTTCTGCAAGTATAAACGGCTGAAATTCTTCCGCCCGGTTTTGGGTAAAAAAATCGTTCAGGGCTTCGCTGATTTTAGCGGCATTTACCGGGGTAACATAGCCTACTTTTTTGTCTGGAATTATTTCCTTTAAACCTCCTACATCGGTTACCAGCATGGGTTTTTCAAAGAAATAGCCAATTTGCGTTACCCCGCTTTGGGTGGCCGATTTGTAGGGCTGCACCACAATATCGCAGGCACAAAAGTACTGGTTTACTTCGTGGTCGGGAATGAAATCGTTTTTGAGAATGATCCGGTCTTTTAGCGGATGCTGGTCAATCAGGTCGCGGTATTTTTTTTCGTCTTCGTAAAACTCACCGGCAATAATGAGCTTAACCGGCAACTGCTCCAACCCTTTATCAGCAAAGGCCTCCAGTAATAAATCCAACCCTTTATACGCTCTGATAAATCCAAAAAACAACAGGTATTTAAAATTGGGATCCAGCCCCAATTTTTGAAGTGCCTCCTGCCTGGGCAGTATTTTGCCAAAATTGTCGAACAAAGGGTGTGGATTGAGCGCCCTGGGCTTTTGGGTATCAAACTGATGGAGGTCCTGTAAAACGGAATCGGACATGGCCACAAATCCATCTACCGGTTTTACGAAGTAGTTGGACAACAGGCGGTCGCCCACTCTTTTTTCGTGCGGTATAATGTTATCGATTATGGTGATTACCTGCGTTTTTTTGTTGCGCTTTGCCAGGCGGGCAATGGTACCAAAGCACGGCCCCATAAAGGGCAGCCAATACTTAAACAACACAATATCAGGTTGGAGCTTTTTAAGTTTTCGGCCCACTTTCAGCCAGTTTAGCGGGTTTACCGAATTTACTTCCACCCGAATATCCAGGTTGTCGGGCGCGGCCCAATCGGCATATTGTGTTTTTCCGGGAAATAAAAATCCCGGGTATTGCAGGCTAAAGGTAAACAGGGTTACCTCATTTCCCTGCCGCTGCAGCTCAAGAGCCAGGCGCTCGTTGTAGGCCGCCAGCCCTCCCCTGAACGGATGGCAGGTTCCCACTATAATTATTTTTTTGTTTTTCAATTGCGTTCGATTTTACGGTTTTACAAAGCCTGCTCTATTTCTTCCCGTTCGCGCCGTTTTTCTACCCTCCGACTAATTACAATGCCAGCCTCGTACAGCACCAACAACGGCAAACTCACCAGCACCTGGCTAAAAATATCGGGTGGAGTGATAACCGCCGAAACAAAAACAATGGCAACAATGGCATGCCTGCGATACGTTTTTAAGCCTTTGGGAGTAACCAGGCCAACTTTACTTAAAAAGTATATGATCATGGGCAACTCAAAGATGATGCCCGTAGCCAGCGAAATGGAGGTTACGGTACCAATGTACGAGCGCAAACTAATTTGATTGACCACTGTATCGCTTACGTTGTAATGCCCTAAAAAATTCACCGAAAGGGGCACAATAACATAGTAACCAAACAATACACCCGCAAAAAATAACAGGGAAGTAAACAGCAGTGCCCCGCCCGAATATTTACGTTCTTCCTCGTAAAGGGCCGGACTAATAAACCGCCAGAATTCGTAAAAAATGTACGGAAAACCCAGGACCAGCCCCGTTACCATCGACACGCGGATATGGGTAGTAAACTGCCCTGCCATGGTGATGTTAATAATTTCGAATGAGGTACTGTTGATAGCCAGTGCCGGGGTATTGGTTTTTTCGGCCAGCAAGGCCAACATCCGGTTGGTGAAAAATTCGGGAGTATTGGGAGCCAGAATAATGTAATCGAAAATGTACTGGCTAAAAATAAACGCCACCACTGCCAAAATTACAATGGCCGCCAGGCTACGCACAATGTGCCATCTAAGTTCCTCCAAATGATCTAAAAATGTCATTTGGTCTTTATTCTCGGACATGCTCAATTATCGTTTCGACAAATATAACAATAGTGTTGGGGAATCAATTCAAACCAGCAAAGGGATGTAAAAACCGGTTGTTTTTAAGTACCACCCCTCCGGGAGCAACTTTAGATTAAATACAAATTGCCAATTAAAAGAACATTTTCATATCTATTTATCAGGTTATACTTCCAATGTTGATATTTTTGCTCTCCAATTCATCCAATCGCCGAACGAATGAAACTCTTAAAATCTGCCTTATACTTACGATCGTTGGTGCAGGAAGCCCATATGAGGATGCAAAAACACCTTCCTTATACGGTACACCCTATAAATCGTATGTTTTTAAAAATAAACCCGAACACCGTTCATGAGTTACGGATGGAGGAATTTACCAACGATTTTGTACACAAAAAGGTGTTGGAATACCAGAACACAGAGGCTTTTGTAATGACCGACCTTGCCACGATGGATGTGAAAGGAAAGACCGTTACTTACCTGCTTTTTAAAGCCTACCACGTTGCATTGGAAACGGGCATGGTGTACTACCAGGTTATTGATGCATCTACCCACCAGGCCGTAGGCGAACTGCAATTTAGTAACCCGGAAGCCAACCCGTTTTATCCTGTAAAATCACCGGAAATTGAGGAAAGTTCGTGCAATGCCATGGAGACGGAAACCGAAAAAAAAGGAGAAAAACACATCGTCTTTTTTATCGGCCATATGGACGAAAACCGCCTGCTATACGACATTCAACGCCTGATTATTGATACGGTACACAACGTTTCCAAACACCCTAAACTGCATTTTTCTTTTACCATTTCCATTGCGAGGTACGGCGCTGTACCTACTCCCGGGCTAATAAAACAGGTGGCCGAAGTAGAAAATTTCACAAAACAACAGGTACTACCTGCCTTCCCCAACACCAGCTTTGTTTTCACCTTTGAGCAGGACGATTCGCTGAATTAAGCCTTTCCCTTGCTGCCCTCCATCAATTGCCGAATCATAGGTCCGTACTCTTCTTTCAGGGAGGTGTTGTCCCAGCCCAGATCTTTGTCCTTTGCTTCATTCTGCAGGTCGTCCAGCATCATTTTTTCCAACTCCTGAATGTATTGCCGGGCATCGCGCAAATGGGTGGCTTGCTCGTGCCTCGATTTGGCCAGCTTACGCAACACAGCCTCATCGTTTTTTCTAAATTTTTTTACGGCACGTTGTACCGAATAGTTGCGGTACCCCATTAAATGCAAGGCCTCTGCAGCCATACGCAGGGCACTTTCCACATATTCGCGATACACGCGGTCAATGCCTTTTTCCAGCAAATCGTAACTATCAAACCAGGCATGCGAACGTGCCATAATTTTTAGGTGTGGAAAATGTTTTTTTGCCGTTTCCACAATTTGCAGTGCTTTTTGCGAATCATCCACCGCAATTATCAGCAGCGTGGCATGTTCGCCACCAGCAGCTTTCAGCAAATCGCGCCGCGAGGCATCCCCGTAAAATACCTTCAGTCCGAGTTTACGCAACAAATCCACATTGTTTGGGTCGGTATCCAAAAAAGTGGCACGTTTACCATTGGCTTGCAAAAACCGGCCAATGGTGCTTCCAAACCTTCCAAAACCCGCAATAATAATGGCATTTTCTTCATCAATTTCGTCGGATTCCAACACGCTTCGTTCGGGTTGGGCAAAGCGGGGTTGTATCAGCTTTTCGTTTACTAAAATGAGCAAAGGAGTTAAAGCCATTGATATAGCTACTGCTGCAATTAGGGGGTCGACAACGGTGCTGTTCATCACACCATTTTGTAATGCAAAAGAGAATAAAACAAAGGCAAATTCACCCCCTTGTGCCAGGCCAAACGTAAACAACAGGTTATGTTTGATGGTCATGCCAAACATGCGCCCTACCCCTGCCAAAACCGCTAATTTTAACACAATAAGGCCTGTAACAAGCAAGGCAATTAACCCGGGCTGATGAACGATCAGATCAAAATCGATGGAGGCCCCTACTGCAATAAAAAACAGGCTCAGCAGCAATCCTTTAAAAGGTTCAATATCCGTTTCCAACTCGTGCCGGTACTCGCTTTGCGCCAGTACTACGCCCGCCAAAAAAGTACCCAATGCCGGACTTAACCCTAATTGCGTCATTAAAAGCGTAATGCTGATGATAAGCAACAATGCCGCTGCGGTAAACAACTCGCGTATGCCTGATTGCGCAATCCACCGAAATGCCGGACTTATTAAAAACTTACCTGCAAAAACAATGGAAGCAACGCCTCCTAAAACCAGCGCAGTACGCAGTACAATGGGAATGCCCTCGATCCATCCGTGGTGTTGCGCTGCATCGGTTACCGGCAGCGCATACACGGCCAACAATGGGAAAAAGGCCAGTATCGGTATCACGGCAATGTCCTGAAACAAGAGCACTGAAAATATATTTTGGCCGCCTTCGGATTTCAGCAGATTTTTTTCGTTCAACGTTTGGATAACGATAGCCGTTGAAGACAAGGCCAGCGTTAAACCGATTGCCAGGGCTGTTTGCCAGCTTAAATTAGTAAATATCAGTACAACTACCATAATAAGCAGGGCGGTGAGTACCACCTGCAGGCCTCCCAATCCCAGGATGGATGACCGCAGTTTCCACAGTAAGGAGGGTTGCAGTTCCAGCCCAACAAGAAATAGCATCATCACCACACCAAACTCGGCAAAATGCATCAGATCTTTGCCCTCTTCTCCCACAAAATTGAACACAAACGGCCCGATAAGCACCCCGGCAATTAAAAAGCCCAGTACCGAACCCAGCCCCAGCTTTTTGGCAATAGGAACCGCTACCACCGCGGCAGAGAGGTATACAAATGCCTGGTAAAAAAATCCTTGTTCGTGCATTAAATCCTCCTTTTTTTGATGTAATCGTTCAAATACTTTTCCTGCAACGCGGTTACCGGATCCAGGCGGTTTTCCACTATTTCCTGCAAAAGGGTGTGGTAATCATTTTGGTACTCCCTAACCTGCTCATGCGTAATGCCATGCGTACCGTGTACCACAAAAGGGGGCAGGGGTAGCATTTTGCAAAGGTTGGCCGTTTGAATAAAGGGGGAAAGCAGTTCCAACATCGAATAATTATTTGAACTGTTGTGCTTATACCCAACTTGCGGCCCCCCAGTGGTAGTAACGGTGAAGAACAGCTTATCGCTCAGTGCGTTTCCTTTGCTCCCATAAGCCCAGCCGTGCTCTAAAACCAAATCCATCCACTCCTTTAAAATGGCCGGTGAACTATACCAGAAAAACGGATGATGAAAAATGATACAGTCATGCTCTATTAACAGTTGCTGCTCACGTTTTACGTCAATGTCAAACTCCGGGTATTCTTCGTACAAATCATGAAACGTAATTCCTTCCGTTTGGTGCAACCCCTCGGTAAGTATGCGGTTTACAAGCGATTTATGAAAAGCCGGGTGTGCAAATAGGATCAGTACCTTCATAGGCAGTTTTGTTGATTGAAAAGCGTTGGAACCGTATGTATCCAACAATTGAATACCGTAAGAGTTTAGCCACGCAAATCCTTGGTAAAGCACGATCGACAGGCATTCCAAATGATCACCTTTGCCAACGGCTTCTAATTTTGGATAATTTAACCGCACATAATGTTTTAAGTTACTGGCTAAAAAAATAAATTTGTGAATTCTTAGTTATAAAGTAAATAACATACGCACAGCATTGAAAAAAGCTTTTACAACATACCTGCCGTTCGCGGCAGTTTTCCTATTGCTTATCTCCTGTTCTACCCGAAAAAACACCTGGTTGTCGCGCAATTACCAAACCATGACCACCAAGTACAATGTATACTTTAATGGTAACGAGGCGTTTAAAAAAGGGGTGGATAAAATTAACGACGGTTTGGAGGATGACTATACCCGGGTTTTGCCGGTATTTACCTATGCCGACCATGAGAACCTGAAAGCTGCCACAGCCGA
>JAUIMD010000605.1 GCA_030433225.1 Bacteroidia bacterium | reverse complement strand
ACAACCAGCTGAACATGGCGTACCGGTACAAATCATTCAAGGCGTCCACCCGCATCGAAACGTATTTTACGGACGATGTTACCGGGGGCGAATACGTTATTCCAACCCAATGGAACCTAAATTTCAGAAAAAGAGGCGTTTCCCTGAATGCCGGAAATTTTTACGAAACCCTGGGGCGTGGCCTTTTGCTGCGTGGCTACGAAATAAAAAATTCGGTGTACGAGGATTTGGGATACCGGGTAAAACAAGGGTTTTACAGGGATATTTACGGAGCCAGCGGTGGCTACCAACATACCTGGTTTTCGGTGAAAGCCGTGCACGGAAAGGTGCTGAACAACCTTCTACCGCCTACTTCCGACGAAAAAAGAACGGACCAGGTAAGTGCCGCCGAACTTAAACTAAACCTTTGGCAGCAAAGTATCGGGGGAATTTATATGGAAAACATCAACCCCACCGAATTTACCCAATATGCCGGTATTTTGGTGGAAGGAATAATCGCCCAAAACCTTACCTATTATGGTGAATTTGGACAACAACTGAACCGCGGCCAGCACTTTTTTGAAACCACAAATGAAGCGGCTTTCGGAGGATATGCCAGCATTGATTACAGCCTGCCCGGTTTTGGCGTAAGCGTGGAAGTTAAAAACTACCACAACTTTTTTCTGGGTTCAGGGTTAAACGACCCACCAACCCTGGTAAAAGAGCAAAGCTACAAAACCCTTAACCGCAGCATTCACTTTAGCGACTTAAACGACGAGGCGGGCATTCAGGCGGAGGTATTTTTTCGCCCCACCGAGCGTCACCTGTTTACCTTTAATTATGCAAAAGCGGTAAGCGATTTGTATTTCACCTACCGTTTTCAGGAAATTTTTGCCGAATGGAATTACGACCTTTCGGATTACAGCACCTTAAAAGTTTTTGCGGATGTGGCTTACGACGATATTCAACTGGACAAAAGCCGACTGGCCATAGGGGTGTATTATAACTTTCCGCTGAATACCTACTGGAACCTTGGAATAGAAACCGAATACCAGCACATAGAGCGTGGTTTTAACACACTAACCGCCATTACCAATACCTATGCCGGCCTGGTGTTTAACTTTAAAAGTGTATTTACAGGGGCACTTATCTGGGAATTTTCCACCGACGAAAGCATCACAGACAATCCATCCACCGAAGAAATTGAAAGCTCGAAACATTTTCCAGGCATCAACCTGCAATACAAACCCAATTACAAACACACCCTTTCCCTATTTGCCGGTGAGCGACGCGGAGGGCCATCCTGCACCTCAGGCATTTGCTATGAAGTATTGGATTTTAAAGGGGTGGAACTAAGATGGACAGCCCGATTATAACTATAAAAACATGCATTATGAAACATTTAATTACACGTACACTACTCCTTTTATGGATGCTTCCTGCACTGGCACACAATGTAGGAGACACAGCCCCCGATTTTACACTAAACACACTCGACGGTTCTACCGTAACCTTATCCCAGTTACAGGGTAAGGTGGTAATGGTGTTCTTTTTTGGCTACAATTGCCCCTCGTGTGTTGGCGCCGGACCGGCCATACAAGGGCAATTGGTGGATGCGTTTAAAGACAATCCCAACTTTGTTGCCCTGGCCATTGATAAATGGAACGGAAATAAAAACGGGGTGCAAAATTTTAAAGATGCCTCGCAACTCAACATTCCCATGCTAATGCAAGGTGCCGCGGTTAGCACGCAGTGGGAGTCGGAGCGCGACCGTATTTTAGTGGTGGATGCCAACGGTAAATTTGCTTTTGTAGGTAAAAACAATGCCGTAAACGACATTGCTGCCGCCAAAACCGCCATCAGTGCTGCGCTGGCATCGGTTTCCACTTCCGTTGAAAAAACCGAAATTTTCGGCCGCATTACGGTGCAACCCAACCCTGCCAAAAACTCGGCACAATTCACCCTTCAACTCAACGAGC
>JAUIMD010000604.1 GCA_030433225.1 Bacteroidia bacterium | reverse complement strand
CGACATGCAGGTTAGCAAGGAAGAGGGAAGTGTGGTAACGTACACGGCCAGTTCTAATTTTGAAAATGCGGGACATTATAAAATTGGAATTCGCATGTACCCAAAGCACAAAGAATTGCCACATCGTCAGGACTTTTCCATCGTACGCTGGATATAATTAAAACGAAAACTTTTTAATAAGCAGGAGGCTGTCCCATAGGGGCGGCCTTTTGTTGTTTTAAGCCTGCCGGCAACAAAATTTTAAGAGTAACCGTAAGTGTTTTGTATGTGTGGGCAGGCACAATAGGGGGGTGGATGCCAATTGGGCAATTGCAAGGCGATGGATGGTGTGCGTTAACTTACAAAAGTATGCCGTTTACAGATGATTGGTTGCCGTTGACCGATAAGGCCACAAAAGGATGTAACAAAACTTTTGATCAGACGTCTTATATACAGACAAATTAAAAATAACATACTAACATCCATCACCATGAAAACAATTCAAATTATCGCCGTAGCAATGTTAATGTTGGCTTTCCTTCCAATGACGGTACAGGCCGAAAACGAAGTAAATTCCGAAACCACCTATGGTATGTACAAAGTTGGCATTTCCCAACCGGCTCACACCGTTGCTAAAAATGCGCCCAGCACGTATACCATTTACTACGAAGAACTGGATGTACCGGTTACTGTAACTGTATTTGAAGATGAAAAATGTAAAAACTACATTGTGCGTACCGGTAATTTTGAAGTACAATACACATGCAACGGAAAATATTTTGGGGTAAAGTATGTAGATGCCGCTTATGCCACCATTCCCTTACAGGAAATGAAAGCAAAAATTGACCGAACCAATTTTTTGTATCAACGTGTCATCACCCGTAAACTTCGATCGGAGAAAGATTTTGTGCGCTTAATTGCGTGCTATTTACCAGAGATTATGAATGCATAATCGACATTACGTATTACAGTTTCATTTAAAGGCCCGGTATCAATTTGGTTACCGGGCTTTTATTGTTTGCACGGCATTGTAAATGCATTTCATTGCCGCCTCAATTTCTTCGGATGTTGTATATTTTCCTATTGAAATACGAATGGCTTCTGCACCGGTTTCCATGGAAACTCCCATGGCCCGTAATACACCGGATATTTCCTTTGCATTGGCATGGCAGGCAGAACCCGTGGAGAAAATTACCTTTTGCTGTACCGTGTTTAAAAGCAGGTTTCCTTGTATACCTTTAATGGATATGTTTAAGGTGTTGGGGAGTTTATTCTGTTGATCACCATGGTGCACCAGATCATTGGGAAATAAGTTTTTTAACCCTTCATAAAGCTGCTGCGTCAGTTTTCTGAGTCGTTTCGCTTCTGTTTCCAGTTGTTGCCGGGCCAGTTCACAGGCTTTCCCAAGTCCTGCGATATACGCTGTATTTTCCGTACCAGGTCGCCTGTTCTGCTCCTGCGGAGCACCATGCATCAGGTTTTCCAATGGAGTTCCGTTTTTTATGTAAAGTGCACCAATTCCTTTGGGGGCATAAAGTTTATGACCGGCAAGTGAAAGCATATCCACTCCAAGCGGCTGTACATCGCAGGGAACCTTTCCTGCAGCCTGGCTGGCATCGGTATGTACAATGGCATGATAGGGGGTAGCCAGTTCCACCACTTGTTGTAAAGGCTGTATGGTGCCTACTTCGTTATTGGCCAACATAATGGAAATGAGTGGTTCACGCTCTGTTAGGGTAAGTGAAAGTTCCTGTAGGTTCAGTATACCCTTACTATCCACGGGGATGTAAGAAACCTGATGGCCCGTGTGTTTAAGGTGCCGGCAAATATTGCTTACAGAAGGGTGCTCGATGGTGGAACTGATAATGTGTCTTTTTACGCGGTTGCTATGTTTGCATGCACCCAGCAAGGCCATGTTGTTGGATTCTGTACCTCCACTGGTAAATACAACCTCTTCCGGGGTGCGCGCATTTAATAAGGTT
>JAUIMD010000603.1 GCA_030433225.1 Bacteroidia bacterium | reverse complement strand
AGACAGTAGAAAACTTGAAGGGTTGCAACAAAGCTCCAACACCTTTGAGAAAAGAAGGATGCAAATTCATGAAACCTCACCAACCGACTCTCTTGATGCACCTTACATACTTCTCATTTTATCTGGAATTTTTGCAGAGGAGGAAGATCCTTACTTAAAGGGGTGCTTTGTCAACTTTATGGGCGGGCGAGTTGTTTTATCCTGCAAAGGCGTTATAGCCAGCGCATGATTTGAACGAAAAACCGAAAACCATGGCACAAAAAAACATTTTTGGAGAAGACCTGATTCCTTGTAGTACAGAACCTTTAACCGGATTCTTCAGAGATGGATGCTGCAATACCAACGCGCAAGATGTGGGGGTGCATACTGTTTGTGTAATCTGCACCGAAGATTTTCTGCACTTTTCAAAAGCCGTTGGAAATGACCTTTCCACACCCTTTCCGCAATACAATTTCCCGGGGCTGAAACCCGGCGACCGCTGGTGCCTTTGCGCTGAACGCTTTAAACAGGCCTATATTCATGGATGTGCTCCCCAAGTGGTATTGGAGGCCACCAACGAAAAGACGCTGGAAATTGTAGATATGGACATCCTCATAAAGCATGCCTATAAAACGGTATAGCCTTTAGTACTTAAGTGCCGGTAATACCTCAACCGTTAACCAAAAACTCATGAGACCTGTTTTTCTTCTTTGTTCCTTTTTTTTGTTAACGGTAGTTGCGAGTGGACAACAGTTTTATGCCGAAACACCCGTTCAGCTTGCATCTGCGGTAGCTGAATCGTCTGGGTTACTGCTACTAAATGGCAAAGTGTTTACGCACAACGACAGTGGCAATAAAAACGCCCTGTACGAAATAAACCCTGAAACCGGTGCGGTTACCCGAACGGTGATCATTAGTGGCGCAAGCAATACCGATTGGGAAGACCTTTGTGCCGATGAGCAATACCTCTATATTGGCGATTTTGGCAACAATGCATCCGGCAACCGACAGGATTTAGTGATCTACCGAATTCCACGGACTGATTTTGAAAATTCGGCAAACGATACAGTGTTGGCAGAAAGCATTCCCTTTGCCTACAGCGACCAAACGGATTTTTCCGCTCAGCCCAATAACCATACCAACTACGATGCCGAAGCCCTGATTGCTTACAACGACAGCCTCTACGTGTTTACCAAAAACTGGCTGACGTATACCTGCAACATATATTCCATCCCTAAAACGCCTTCAGCCAATGTATACCAAAGCAAACGGGTGGATAGCTTCAATGCCAACGGTTTGGTTACCGGCGCCGACTACAACCCTGACACGCACTCCGTAGTAATTTGTGCGTACAACCTGGCAGGCGGTCCGTTTAACCCGGTGAGTTACCTGATTATGCTTACCAATTTTTTCGACAACCAATTTTCGGGTGGAAACATAACCAGCCATCAATTCGATTTTACCCTGATATCGCCCCAAATTGAGGGCATAACGTTTACGGATCCAACCCATTTTTATGTAACTGCAGAAGAAGCGGAGAGTGTATTTACCTTTCCGGCGTATCTGCGCAAGGTGGAATGGGACGGGGCAGGCTACCCGGTGGGCATGCCACAGGTTGAAAGTCCGCTGTATCTACCCGTGAAAAACGAAGTATCCTACAAAAGTAACCAGCCGGTATTTTTCAGGGTGTACAATCCATCGGGGCAATTGATTGAGCAGGCCTTTGGCCCTTCGGTTAACCTGGCTAACCTGCCCAGGGGAGTGGTTTTTGTGCAGGTGTTGGATGCGCACGGCAACCGCTTAGCCGGCCGTTCCATATGGCTTCGATAAAGCGGATGCGAATACCTTCCATTTATTTTCTTCCTTCTCATGAACCATCCGCAAACTTGCGGGTTTTCTGAGGTATGGGAATCATAACATCAAAACACAAAGTAGCCTCCATTATCCACCACAGCCATTTGTTACTGCCGGTTTTAAACCGGT
>JAUIMD010000602.1 GCA_030433225.1 Bacteroidia bacterium | reverse complement strand
CCGGGGTATGCCACAAAAACCGGAAGTGTGGAAATTACCGCAGAAACCGCTGTGGTGTATCTATCGCTTTCGAAAGCTTATGCCATCAAATTCATGGTGTATGATGGTGCACTTCCGGTGGAAAACGCTACAATTTCTATTGGAGACAGTACGCAAACTACATCTAATTTGGGCGAAGTGAACTGGGCAGGTTTTGCCGCCGGCACCTACGACTATACGGTAAGCATTGATGGCTTTAACGAAGCGACCGGACAGGTTAGCATTGAAAATTCAGATGTGATTGAAAATGTAAACCTGGTACGAACCGGCATCAACGATGTTTTGGCGCAACAGATTAGCCTGTATCCTAATCCGGCTTCCGATGTATTGCAGATTCAATTTGCCGAAACAGAAGCAAATACGGTACAACTGTCTATTTTTGACCTTAGCGGCAGCCTGGTAAAAGAACACCGTTTCCGCATTGGCATGGATACCCAAATGAACATTTCCAACTTGAAAAAGGGACTGTACCTATTAAGAGTGCGTGCAGAAGACGGCAGCGTATTTGCGCTGAAATTTTCCAAACAATAATTTTTGGGTTTTGACTTAACGATAGAGGCTGCCTCAAAAGGGCAGTCTCTTTTTTTTAGTCGGGTATCACCCAAAAGATAAGGCTTCGAAACATCCGAAGCCTTATCCTTAAAAAATACATGGAACATCGTGCCTTCATGTGTTTAGCCACATATGTTTGCTTACTCCACCACTTCAATCGGGTATTCAGCCATAATTTGTTGTACATAGGCGGGAATTTTACGCTCCCGTGATTGGGGGTTTTCATCGATTGTGCCTACCCCGACGCTTTCCCAAATGAGCTGTTGCTCCTTTTTATCGTACACCGAAACAATGAGGGTTCCCACTTCATAATCGTGCTCGTTGTAGGTGGTCATGGAATGTCCTCCACCCCAGCCCCAGCCCGGTCCATAATCGTAATATCCGCCGTATCCCCCCATGTGCGAGGTGTGTGCGGTAGTAGATGTTTTTTGTTCCGTTACAATGAAGAGCGAAATTACCAACTGCCCCTCTTCTCCGGCTTTTACCGGCCGAAGGTTTCGTTTCGCAAATTCGTTGGCAAAAGCCTGTTCCACCCGTTCCCGGTCAAAACGGTTCATTAATTGATCGCTGTTCTCTTCCCACCCATAAAACTCAAAGGTTGAGTAGGTTGAAAAATCCACCGTTTGATCCTTGTCGGAGGTAACTTTTAACGATGAACAGCTTGCCAATGCAACCAGCGCAACAAAAAACGCCAGCATAACTTGTTTTACATTTTTCATGATGTTGTTTATTTAAGTGTTTAACTTTTTACTTGAACAGGGAGATTGAGCGGCAAAAACCCTAACCAACTTCCCGCTTTTTTTTGTAGTTTACCGCTTCCTCCCGTTGCTTGTTTTTTTGCGTTTGTATTGGTCGCTTATGCACCTGCTGCGCATAATACCAGCCTGTGTGGCGGCACTGTGCAGCGTTTATTACATTCCACAACTGTTTCCCGGCGATGGATTCCTCTTTTCTTCTTGCCCGGGTTTCTACGCGAATGCTTCGGTTTCTCAGTCGGTTTTTTAAAGCACTAAGCTTGATTGCCATCAAGCCTGAAAGCAGGGTAACGATAATCCAAAAATTACGTTTCATATAAGGTGACTTTTCCGATTAAAGCTCTTTTTCAGTGAGCACTACGTCTACATGGTGATGCGGAAACCGGGGCTGCAGCACCTTGCTGATTTCCTCCACACAGGCATCGGCCAGGCCGGATGAAACCTGGCGCTTTTTAACCTGCGCAACCACGGTAATCCATAGTTTTCGCCCGGTTTTCACCATGTAATTTTTATTTTGCAGGATGGCTTGCTTTGGCAAACAAGCATTAATCTGAGCATTCAGGTGCTGTGTTAGTTTGGAATCGGGAGCAAACAGCAACAATTCACGCAATCCGTTTTT
>JAUIMD010000036.1 GCA_030433225.1 Bacteroidia bacterium | reverse complement strand
CCGGTTCCTTCAAATAAGGCATATGGGGGTGCGCTGTGGCAAAAAACGGTTGGTAGGAGGAGGCTTATTTTCGCCCTGATGAAAATAAAAAAGAGTTCCTGGGACGGGAACTCTTTTTACATTAAATCTTGTTTCTAAAGTTAGCAAGTATAGAATAAGAATCTAATTTGTGATTGCTTTGTGGCTTCAAAAATGCCGTGTTTTTACATTTTTTGCAATTTTATTTTTGTGTTTTATAACATATTTTTTCATTCGAAATTTAACGCCTGAAAATCACCGGGGTACATTAATCAACCAACCCATCGGGCACTTGATATCGCATTGATTTTTTATCAGGCAACAGCTCCAGCAGCAAATCTTCATTAAAAGGCAGCAGAATTTCCTTCTTTTCATGCTCCAATACCAGCACCGGATTACCGGGAATATCCATAAAGTCAACAACCTTTCCAACCCAATGGCCTTGTTCGTCGGTTACCTCAAAATCGATGAGCCCCGCAAGCGATGCCGTCAATTCATCCTCCTGCATAGCGGATTTGGGAATGTAAAAGGAAAGTCCGGTTAACCGGGCACCCTCCTCGCTCGATGCTACATCCTCAAATTTTACAACCCCGTGTTCGGCATCCGTCCAATACATATCTTCGGTTTTAAACGGTACCAGGTAGCCGTCCACTTCTAAAAATAAAAAGGGAAATTCCTGCTCATTCAGGGTAGTTTTGGGCAGAGTGGCAAAATTCAGTTCCCCCGCAATGCCCCGCGGTTTATTAATCACACCGGCTTGTAAAAAGTCTTCTTTTACTAACATGCGGTAAATGTACGGAAGCAATTGGTAAAATGGCTTGTTTTTCGGAGGCTTTTCGGCGCGTGGATTCAATATTGGCTTGGCGGCTTTAAAACCTGACGATTTCATTACCTTTGGCTAAATTTTCTACGATGAGGCAGTATTACGACTTTTTAGTGATTGGAACGGGAATAGCAGGACTCTCATTTGCGCTTAAAGTGGCCGAAAAGGGTACCGTTTGTGTATTGAGCAAAACCGACATTGCCGAAACAAACACGCGGTATGCACAGGGCGGAATTGCATCGGTAATGTACCAGCCCGACGATTTTGAAAAGCACATTAAAGACACCATGATTGCCGGTGACGAAGTGAACGACCCGGAAGTGGTTCGAAAAATTATTACCGAAGCACCTGCCTACATTGACCAGCTGGTAAACTGGGGGGTGGAATTTGACAAAAATGCCGAAGGAAAATTTGACCTGCACAAAGAAGGAGGACATTCGGAACACCGCATTTTGCATGCCAAAGATAAGACCGGTACCGAAATACAAGATAAAATGGTAAGTGCGGTAAAGGCGCATCCGAACATTACCGTGCTGGAAAAGCATTTTGCGGTGGATATTATTACCCAGCACCATTTGGGCGAAAAGGTAACCCGCAAGCGGAAAGACATTGAGTGCTATGGTGCTTATGTTTTAAATATAAAAAATAACAAGGTTTTTACCCTTCTGTCAAGGGTTACGCTGCTGGCCACCGGGGGCATTGGCGAAATTTACCAAACCACTACCAATCCATCCATTGCAACAGGCGATGGAATTGCCATGGCGAGCCGCGCAAAAGCCCTGATTGAAGGCATGGAATTTGTGCAGTTTCATCCCACGGCTTTGTACAATTTAAAGGAGCGCCCCTCTTTTTTAATAACGGAGGCATTGCGTGGATTTGGTGCCGAACTAAAAGACCGAAACGGCAGACGTTTCATGCAAAAATACGACGAACGGGGTTCTCTGGCTCCGCGTGATATTGTGGCCCGTGCCATTGATAACGAAATGAAAAGCCGCGGTTACGATTATGTGTGGCTGGATGTTTCGCACAAACCGGCAGAGCAGATTATCAGTCATTTTCCCAACATCTATAAAAAGTGCAAAAGTCTGGGCTTTGACATTACCAAAGAAAAAATACCGGTAGTTCCGGCCGCGCATTATTTATGTGGAGGCATTAAAGTGGACTTGAATGGTTGCTCTTCCATTAACCGTTTGTATGCAGCAGGCGAGTGCTCATCTACCGGGCTGCACGGTGCCAATCGCTTGGCTTCAAACTCTTTGCTGGAAGGCATTGTGTATGGGAATTATGCCGCGCAACACGCGTTGGAGGTATTTAAAAGCTACGATGTAAAAAGCAACATACCCGAATGGGACGACGAGGGTACATCTCTGCCGGAAGAAATGGTATTGATCACGCAAACCACCCGTGAGCTGGAACAAATCATGAGCAATTATGTGGGCATTGTTCGGTCAAATCTGCGCTTAAAAAGAGCCTTGGACCGATTGGAAATTATTTACCGTGAAACGGAAAACCTGTACGACCGCTCCATAGTTTCCAAAGAAATTTGTGAGCTGCGAAACGCCATTAACGTGGGCTACCTGGTGATTAAATTTGCCCAGGCTCGCAAAGAAAGTCGTGGCTTGCACTACACGTTGGATTACCCGGATAAAAACGAAATGTAGCGGTAGTCTAGCGCATGCAAATGTTTTTAAAGGCACAGTACTGGCAATGCTCCACAATGTCGGTTTGCTTAAATTCTGCCTTTCCGCTAAAAAGGGTGGCTAACAGTTCTTCCAGCATTTCTTCAAACTCTTCCAAATACGGTGAGTTGCTGTCCAGGTCCTGCTTTTCCTTTTTCTGGGTTACATTCCAACTAAAATCCTTGTATAGGTTGCGTAAAAAATAAATACCCGGTTTGGTAATCTTGTTGGGGTGGATGTGCTTGTACAGCACCATATAAAACATGGTTTGAAATACGTATTTCGGGCGGTTTTTGTGAGGAGTGAACAGTTGCTCCACATCCGAAAACGACATTTCGCTGGGTGTTGCAGTGCCTGTTTTATAGTCGATTATGCGCGTATAATTATCCACCTGATCTACCCGGTCAATAAATCCACCCAAAAATACTTCCGTATCTTTCCCAATCTTTTTAGGAATTACCACTTTTTCTTCTCCTTTTACATATACAAAAGGGGCAAAACCCTGATCGGTTTCCAGCGTTTTTTTGATGTATTTTTTTAAAACATTGTAAATAATCCGGAATTGTCCGGCAATGTCTGCTTTGTTGGGGGTGGTTTTAAAAAAGTGGTGTGCCATGGCGGCCTTCAGGTGCGAATCTACCTTTGGTGAGCGCATGAGCCCTTGCAGCAATTCGGTGGTTATTTTGTTGTTTTCGTAGGGTTCATACAGTTTTTCCATGGCATCGTGAAAAATGGAACCAAACACCCGCTGGTCAATTTCTTCCTCTACCTCGTCGTCTTCACGCAACCCCTGAATATAGGTAAAGTAGAATTTCAGGGTGCAATCGATGTACGTATTTAATGCCGATGCCGAAAGAAATTTTTCTTCGGATAGCACGTATTTTTGTAACAAATGTTCCCCTGCTTTTTCCTGTATGTGAATGGGATGATCTGTTTTTGCCTGCATGTCCACCGCAACGCTCTGCTCTTTTATACGTGCCTCGTAAATGTATTTGAGTTGCAGCAGGTAGCGGCTGGGTTCGCCCGGGTATATGCCTGATTGTGAGGTGTTGTATATCATGGTAACCCGCTTGGCACGTTGCAGCAAACGGTAAAAATAATAGGCATACATGGCATCGTAATATTCGGTGGTGGTAAGTCCGTACCCCTTGCGCAGGTTATATGGAATAAAGGTGTTGTCAGGGCTTTTACGAGGAAAAACATGCTCGTTAAACGATAAAAATGTAATGTCTTCAAAATCGATGGTTCGGGATTCCAGCACCCCCATAATCTGAAACCCGCTCAGGGGTTCTCCCTCAAATGGAATGGTTTGGTTTTCCACCGCTTTTTTGATGATGCGGGCCAGAATGTCCAAATCAATTTCT
This sequence comes from Bacteroidia bacterium, assembly GCA_030433225.1. Lineage (GTDB taxonomy): Bacteria > Bacteroidota > Bacteroidia > Bacteroidales > UBA5342 > JAUIMD01. The sequence goes on along the minus strand of JAUIMD010000036.1, from coordinate 6,736 downwards.
GTCTGAAATCCCTTTATCTGCACCGAAAGTCGGTTTAGCACGGTGATGCAGAAAAATAAAATCTCTTTTTCCAGCATGGCCAGCGCATCTTGTGGGGCAGGAGTTTCCTCGTCTTCTTCGCTATCAGGAACCTGGTAGTCCAGCACCATTTCAAATAGCTGGATGATCCAGTCGGTAAACCCGGCAGATGAAACATCGGGCGCAAAAAGCAGCTGTGTAAAGGGGGAATGCGCTTCTTCGGGCAAGGTCCAATACACCAGGTTTTGATCTACAATTTGTTTAAGTATGCCGGGCCCTTGCTTAGCCTCATCCAATTGCTTTATCCATTCGTGTTGCAGCACATCCTGCACGGTTTGCGAGTAAAAGGCTGTTCCACCTTTTGCCTGCCGTTTGTGGCGTTGCAGTTTTAACAGGCCATTGAGCAGGCTTAATGTGATGGAGGCCTTTACGGGGTATCCCATGGTAATGTTAATGGAAGAGAGTTGCTCAGGGAGGCTGTATAAACTGTGCACCAATAACGATTCGTCGCACAGTATCATTACCGATTTGGTAAGTTCATCCGGGCTTTGTTGTGCCTGGTTTGCCAACAACGATTGGCCCAAATAAGCCTGCCCGGTAACCGACGGCACCCGGATGGAACGAAATTCAACCTGTGGTTCAAAGTCCAGTTTTAAGGTGTCTTTTTGAGGGTACCGGCGGGTATACTTTTTCATGAAATCCACCGCCTGGTTTCCATCGTTCATAAACGGGGATGGAGAATAATCCCAGCAGAATTCTGCTTTTCCGGTATTTCGCAAAAAATCGAACAGGGCTTCTTCGCACCGGTTCAGTGCATTAAAACCGGCAAAAACGATGGTTTTATCCGAAAGGTTCTCCAAAAGCCGGGGGAGGTTATCCACCACCTTGCGGTACACCAGCCCCTCGTAACCAATTTTATGAGCCAGCAGTTCCGCATTAAAATCGCGGTAAACGGGGTACAGAATAGACCAGTTTTTGAGGAACTGTTCTTTTAATTCGGGTTGTTTTTTTTCCTGAAAGTTGAGCCAGAAACTTCTTAGGGCCTCTTCCTGCTCTTTCTCCAGCCCCGAGAAGGTTGCATCAATCTCCTTTAAATCCACCATGTTGCGGTAGAGTTTTTGGGCATCGACGTAGAATTTATCAATTTCGTCAAAATCGTTGAGCATCACATTGCCCCAAAAGTAAAATTCATCGAATACCTCCTGCCCACCGGTATGTCGGTTGTACACGTGAAACAAGCGAAAAAGCAGGTCGAGGTTATCCCCTTTTTCAAGTTCCGAAAGCCCATGTACAAAATCAGATATCGTACTTATTTTGGGTAAAATAAGCGGTGTTCGGGTGATTTGTCCAATGTACTTTTTAAAAAATACACCGGCCCTTCGGTTAGGGAACACAAAATGTACCTTGTGCAAATCACTTTTTAGTTGGTTAACATAGGTTTCAGCAACGGAGTATAAAAACGGTTTGGCCAAAATTTACTTTATTAGTTGTTTGTAGTCTTCGTAGCGTGCCATAATCTCATCCACGTATTCGTAGGGTTCGCGCCCCCTGCAATAACCATTTCTACATTCTTTAAGTTTATAATATTCGGGTTTACTTTTTAACAAAATCATTTCGGCCACATTGTCGTCCCAAAGCAGGGTATCCTTGTTAAACTTTTTAGCCAGCCGTATGGCATCATAAATGTGACCGGTTCCAACGTTGTACGAAGCCAGGGTAAATTTTATCTGGTTAATGCTGTCGAGATAAGCGAATTTCTCTTTAATGCGTTTCAGGTGGCGGGTGCCGGCCATAATGTTTTGTTCGGGATGGTGTAAATCAAAAGTGCCATACATTTCGGCGGTGGCAGGCAACACCTGCATAAGTCCCAGTGCACCCATCCATGAGGTTTCACCGGCATCAAACCTCGATTCCTGGTAAATTTGTGCGGCCAGCAATCTCCAGTCCCAGTTTATTTTTTCGGCTCCTTTTTTAATGAGGTCATCATAGGGCGAAAGGTGTGGGTTGAGAAACGAGAAATACGAGCTTTTGGCAATGCGCCGTGCCCGTTTGGGGTTATTAAAGTACTTGTCGTAAATGTAGTAATAGTCCTTGTATTTTTTAAAATGGGTTAGCCAGGCATTAATGGTATCCAGCAACAAAGGGGCATCTTTAGGTACTGCCCAGGCCATTTGCTGGGGCAAACTTATGGCAGTTTTATAATCCACTATGGGGTTGTAGGTGCTGTAATTTTGCGCAATCTCACGGTCGGCCACAGTATAGGCAATTTCGCCCCGCGCCACCATGTCAATTAAATCCTCCGTAGTGGTGTTGCCTTCTACCGCCACAATGTTAATGTTTACTCCCATTTCGTTGCTCAGGTTAATGAGCCTTTCGTAGTAGGAGCTGTTTTTGCGCACGTGCACTTCCTTGTCGGCCAGTTCCAGTACGTTGCGAATCAATTGCCGGTCTACTTTGTATTTGGGAAGGTTGTACCAATTGTCGGGCTTTTTCTGGATGAGCGTTTGTTCTGAAATAAACAGGTTTTCGGTAAAATTTACGCGTTCTTTTCGATCGTTGGTAACCGTTAGGGTATAGGCCACAATGTCTCCTTTGCCATCGTTCAAAAAGGTTAAAATACTGTCAATATCATCCACAATATTAATGCGCAGGTCAACATCCAGGTAATCCGCCAGGTATTGCAGCAGCTCGTACTCGTAGCCCATCGTTTGCCCTTTGTAAATAAAATAGGAGGAACTGCTATAGGCCGTAAGTGCTACCAGTTCCCCTCGTTCCAATACTTTTTCCATGCCCGATTGTGGTGTTGGCTCAGAGGGTGTTTGCCGGGTGGAGTCGGGGGGTTGTTTCCCTCCGCAAGCCGCCAGAAACAGGGCGAAAAATAGGTGAACGATGAATTTGGGCATATCGCTTATGTTGGTGAAACTTCCACTAAATCAGGGTCGAGCAGGGGATGGCCGGATAGGTACAAGTAAACCTGGGCCGTTGCCAGTACATCCTTTTCGCAGTAAGTCGCAATGCGCTCCACATTGTTTTCTTCGTAATATACGTGGCGTACTTCGCTGCCGTCAATGTCATCTTTTGGGGTTGGAATGTTGAATACCGCAGTAAGCAACGACAGGGATGTGTAATGCTTGAAGTCACCGAATTTCCATAATTCCAGGGTGTCTACAAACGTAATTTCCCAGGGTTTTTTACCGGCTATTTGCAGCATTTTAGGCAATGGAATTTGCTGAATTACCATGCGTCGGGCAATGTACGGGAGGTCGAACTCTTTTATGTTGTGTCCGCATAGGGTGTGCTTTGGATTGGTTTCCCAGCGCAGCAACATTTCGGCAAAAGCGTTCAGCAATTGTTTTTCGTCCGATCCGGCATACGATTTAAGTTTGAAGTGGCGTTTTTTTCCTACCGTATGGATAAACCCCACTGAAATGCACACTATTTTCCCGAATTCGGCAAATATTCCAGCCTCATTGTAGCCCTCTTCGGCCGTAAAATTTTCGGGGTAGCGCTGTGGATTGCGGTTGCTGAATTTGGCAAACTTATCTTCCCAAAGGGGTTTCAGGCGTTCGGGCACCTCCCCGAAGCTGGCATAGGCCGGTACGGTTTCAATGTCGAGAAACAAGAGGTTTTCGGGTGAAAGTTGAGTGCTCATATTTGGTTGATCATATGCGGTGCCAATGGCTTACATCACTTCCCGTTGTGGCACAAAACGCATGGTTTGCGTACTAAAAATAAAAAATAATATTGGTTTTTCAACTTTTAGCCGGCATTGGCTGGCACTTGAAAATTATCAGTACAAGCACAGTTTGGTACAAACCGGGGTGCGTAACGGGGGTGTTGTTACAAATCAGCCAATAAAATATTCGAAGAAGAATTTTCTGCATCCAGTTTCTGCGTGTCAATAATGGTGCTCAGGTGCTCAAATTCCTTGGTTTTTATGGGCACAAAATCGCTGGAACCTGTACTGTTTACGTGTTGCAGAATATAAGCAATGGTAAGTTTGTTAATGTCAATGGCGGGTTGGTAGCTGGTATCCTGCGCCTCGGTAGGGGCTACCTCACTTATTATGCCGGCTTTGGTCAGCTTAAACAATATGCGGTTTACCAAACGTATGGGTATGTTGTATTGGTCGGCAATATCCTCGGCCGATAAGGGGGGCTCTCCTTCCTTAAAACGGTTAATAATAATGTAGGAAATAAACAACAATAGCTTGCGCTTATAGCCTTGGCTAATGGCACTTACCTGGTCGTTGTACATAAAGTTTTTAATGTTTTGGTTGGCAAACGAAATTTCGGCTCCCAGCAGAATAATGGTCCAGCCAATTTGGATGTATAACAGCAGCAGGGGCAGGGCAACCAATCCCGAATAAACCGTATGAATACGGCTAAACCAAACCTGGCTGTTAAAATAGGTCATTTGCAATACCTGAAAAAGTATACCAACGAATACTCCCGGTATTAGGGCACTGGTAAATTTTACTCGCACGTTTGGTATTACCAGGTAAATGACCGTAAACATAACAATGTAGAGTACGTAAGGCAGCAGCTTGGCAAAGGCAGCAGCCAGTGGGGCTATTACCATTTCCATGCCGTATTTATCCACAAATACATCCACATAGCTTAAAATAATTAAGTTGGCACCCGAGGTAATAACTACAAAAATAGGCATCAGAATAAGCAGCCCGATGTGGTCGGTAATTTTGCGAATAAACGGACGCGACTTGGGGTTTTGCCAAATCTCGTTAAAAACAATTTCAATTTGATTCAGTACGTTAATCACCGACCATAACAGAATGACAATACCAATTCCCACTAAAAATCCACCCTGCAGCGTTTCCAGGTATTTGCCTACCAATTCGTTAATCTGCACGGCTACTTCCGGTTGGGTGGAAAACTGTTTCAGCAACACCCGCTCAATCACATCCTGAAAACCGAAGCCCTTTGCAATACCGAAGAATAAGGCCAGTACCGGAATTAGGGCCCATAGGGTGTAGTAGGTAAGGGCCGATGCTTTTTGAAAAATATTGTCGGTAATGGCACCTTTAATGGCAATGGCCACCACGCGCACCTGGCCCAATACGATTTTGTTGAGTTTTGAAATTTCTCCTTCGGGAATGCTCCACAAGTTTTTGCGGATAAAAACAATAAACTGTTTCAGGCTATTCATATATATTCATCTGTAACAAGAACTACTACCGTGCATGCGGTGTATTTCTATTAAGGCGCATTTTAAAAAATGAGCAGGCCTGTAAGCCAGGTTCTGTCACCGGACGAGTCCGGTTGCTTGTCATTTATCTCAGCGGCCTACCCCCCGGCAAAGGCGGACAGCCCTTAGCGCCGGTATACATGGCCTTGCAACTCGTAAGACAGGCAGCATGCAAAATCACTTTTACACCTGGTGGTCTCTTACACCACCTTCTCACCCTTACTGCAAAGTATAAAACATTGTAGCGGTTGTTTTCTTCCCTGTTCCTGTAACCTCACGGCCACCTTTTTTTCAAAAGTACGATGTCCTGTGTAGCCCGGACTTTCCTCCACTGTAATACAACAGCAGCGACAAGCCGGCCTGCTCGCTGCAAAGTTAAGCAATAATAATGCGTGTACAATATGGGAGGGAAAAGTGCCACCGGATTTAACCGGTAGGATTTAGGTAATCAGGTCGCGAAAAAAGATCCAGGTTAACCAGCCGGAGCCTGCCAGTTTAAGTCCTGTACCGGTAATAAACCCCACAAAGGCGCCCCAGCCTGATCGCAATGCCGTTTTTTGATCTTTCCCTGCCAGCAGTTCTCCAACCACCGCACCTAAAAACGGGCCAATAATAATGCCAAATGGGGGAAAGAAAAACATCCCCAGCAGCAATCCAATAATACTGCCCCAAACACCAGACTTTGATCCACCATATTTTTTAGTGCCCCAAATTGGGAGGTAGGCATCAATAACATAAATGGCCAGGGCAATGCCTCCATACAAAACCAACTGTTGGGTGGAATATTGGGCAAAACGTGTCCAGTGAAGCAGCAAAACGGCAACAAAATTCAACGGTGTGCCGGGTAGCCCGGGAATGATGCAGCCCGCAATGCCAACCAGCGTAAGCAAAATGCCGAGTATAACCAGTACAATATCCATGTTTTTAGGGGCAAAAATAAGGAAACAAATTTGCCTGTAAATCGTTTTTCGATGAACGGAGGAAAAGTGCGGGGTAAACAGGGGGCATGTACCGGGTGGCGAATCCGTAAAAGCCTTTTAAGGGAAGTGTGGAATGCCCGAACTTCGTTACCTTTGGCACCACAATTATGACAAAATCAAAAGCGTTACACATAACTGTACTTGGAACGGGCACGTCCTTTGGTGTACCGGTGATTGGGTGCGACTGTCCGGTTTGCACTTCCGGCGACGCTAGAGATAAAAGATTGCGTACTGCACTAAAAATTGAATCCGAAAATACCACGGTTGTCATTGATACCGGCCCGGATTTTAGGCAACAAATGCTTAACAGCGCTACTAAAAAACTGGATGCTGTACTTTTTACGCATGAGCACAAGGACCATATTGCCGGGCTGGATGATATTCGCGCGTTTAACTGGCTGATGCAAAAGCCTATGCAGGTGTACGCAGAACCACGGGTGCAGGAGGCCATAAAACGGGAATTGCCCTATGTGTTTGATGCTACCCCTTACCCCGGAATTCCTAAGCTGCAATTAAATGCGATAAATGAACAT
>JAUIMD010000601.1 GCA_030433225.1 Bacteroidia bacterium | reverse complement strand
AAATCCGATGGTAAGATCGGGACGAACATTCTTAATCATTTCGGGCACCAGCAACAACTGGTAGTCGTGTACCCAAACGGTATCGTTCTTTTTAGCCTTGGCAATTACCTCGTTGGCAAACAGCTGATTGGCCTCTTTATACAGGTTCCAGTATTTTTCGGTAAACTCGGTATATTCGGTAAAATAATGAAACAAGGGCCACAGGGTGGAATTGCTAAATCCATCGTAGTATCCTTCAATTAAAGATTTTTCTAAGAAAACGGGAGAGCATTGTTCTTTCGCCAAAATATCGGTGATGGCTTTTTCTTCTTCCTTTGAGTCGGCGTCCATCCCCGACCAGCCAATCCAAACACTGTTGTTGTCGCGGTGGTACGATTTTAATCCGGTTGCCAGCCCTCCGGCACTTACCGTGCTTTTGAGGCTGTCGCCATCGCGTTCCAGTTTTACAGGTAGTCTATTCGATACAATTATAAGTCTGTCCATAAATACAGTATGTTATTTTATCTATCGCCAGGATAGATCAAGTGTTTTGATGTGGCATATCACCGCAACCCAAAGGGCGAAACCGGTGATGGAAGTACTGAAATAAAACAAGCGCAATCCCTATATGTTTGAAACTTTTTTCAGGCAGGTTTGCAAAAAATACGGGCTTTAAAACGGTTAAAGCATGACATTCACAAAGTTAAACAACCAATTGAAAAGCTGAAATTAATTAAGGGAAAACCTTTAAAACGCATCAAGTGATTGGGATAGTCTGCGCGTTTCAAAATCCCCAAAATATATTTTACATTTACCCTTTCATTCGAATATTATGGCGCCAAAAAACGAGAAAATGAGGCATATTATCCTAGTAATTTTTGCAACACTGTTTGTTTTTAGTTCAGGACAGGCAAAGTCCGTAAGTACCAATCTTTCCGGTGTTGGAAACGGATGGGCCCAAAACAGTATAAATGCCACCATATTTCGTAAAAATTCGGTGGTTTCCTCTCCCAATTACCAGTTTATTGCGTATTACGATAGCACCGCACACGTGGTGTTAGGGCGCCGCAAACATGGATCCTCGCAATGGGAAACCCATCAAACTCAATACACGGGCAATATTCAAGATGCGCACAACGTAATTTCTATTATGGTGGATGGAGACGGCTACCTGCACATGAGTTGGGATCATCATAATAATGCGTTGCGTTACTGCAAAAGTGTGGAACCGGAGGGGTTGGAAATGAGTGAAAAGGTTTCCATGACAGGAGAAAATGAACGCGTAGTTTCGTACCCCGAATTTTACCGGATGGCGGATGGCGGCCTGCTTTTTGCCTACCGCGACGGCGGTTCCGGAAACGGAAATCTGGTGTTGAATACATACGATTTAGCCACCCAAACCTGGCAGCGCCTGCAAACCAATCTTATAAATGGGGAAGGAAAACGCAATGCCTATTGGCAACTATTTGTGGATCATCAGGGTACCATTCACGTTTCGTGGGTGTGGCGCGAAAGTCCCGATGTGCGCTCCAACCACGACATGTGTTATGCCCGATCGAAAGATGGGGGGAAAACCTGGACAAAATCGAATGGTGCCCGTTACGGGTTGCCCATCAGCGAAGCCACCGCTGAAATTGTGCAGAAAATTCCACAAGGCAGCAACCTGATTAACCAAACCAGCATGACGACCGACCGAGATGGAAACCCGTTTATTGCCACTTATTATAAGGCACGAAAGGATAGCTGCACCCAGTTTCATATCATCTATTATCAAAATGGCGAATGGAAATCGTCGGCAGCCACCAGCCGAACGCTGGATTTTGATTTAGGAGGTGTGGGTTCACGCAGCATCCCGATCAGTCGCCCCCAACTGCTGATTTTACAGCAAAAGAAAAAGCAGCAAATTATGCTGGTATACCGCGACGAGGAGGTTCAAAATAATGTGGTATTAGCAACGGCAAAACTGGCTAAAAAACTAAAATGGAATTCTCAGGTTATTAGCCCTT
>JAUIMD010000600.1 GCA_030433225.1 Bacteroidia bacterium | reverse complement strand
CAGCGATGCCTCCTGTTCACGACGGTTTTTTACCTCAAAGGCTTCTGAAGGGAGCAGTGCTACAATCGCTTTTTGAACGTTCTCCACATCAGCCCCCGGTTTCAGTTTTAGTTCCAGCGCCGACACCTCATCCGTATACCGTAGCAATCCCCGAACGGTTTCTAAGGGCATCAACATGTAGTTTTCATCAATTTCGGGCTGGCCAATAATGAAAAATGCATTGGGAAATACGGGTTTTTGCAAAAAGCTTTTGGAGGGATCAATCACGGATAAGCGCCCTTCGCGACGAGGTACATAAATCATTAATGGGTCGATAAAACGAATGCCTGCCCCAATGGTTCGAGCCAGGCCGTACCCCATCACCACCCGGGGTGATGCGCCCGTTTGAGCGACCACTCACCTCTGTAAATGGTAGAATCAATCTGGGTAACCTGTATAAACTGCTCATCCACCCCCTTAATAATGCAGGGAGATTGGCGGTCTTTATAGCGTACCAAAGCCTGGGTTTGCAAGGTAAAAGCTGTTTCCTCTACTCCATCCAGGTTGCGGATTTCTTCCAGTGGAATTTCTGTGGCCCGAAATACCCGTCCTTGGGTGGATGTTACCTTAACTTCAGGATTAAAACCCGAATACATGTTATCGATAAGCTGATCGAACCCATTGTAAACCGAGAGAATAATAATAAGGGCCATGGTGCCCAATGCCACACCAACCACCGAAATGAGGGATATGATGTTGATGGCGTTGTGCGATTTTTTCGCCAACAGGTAGCGCCGTGCAATATGTAGCGAAAGGTTCACGAACGTTTATTTATTTCCAGGCCTTTACAATGAGTCCGGTTCCGGTTTTGTGCTGTTTGTGTACATCGCGGTAGTTTAATACCAGCGCCACCGGAAAGGTAAGCAGGTAATAAAACGGGATGAGAATAAAAAACAGTTTTGAAACATTCAAAAGCTGTATGGGCCATTTCATGGAAAGTTTCCAAGAGATTTTGCCGGGGCACCCGTAGGAATAACGGCACTCCACTTTTGTAAATCCCGCAGAATTCAATTTCTGAGTAATTTCTTCCATCCCGTATCCATCGCGCACATGTTCGTCAATAAAACCTTCTACCGAGCCGTCGTGGTCATGGTCGTGGTGCGTATCGCTTCCACCCTGGTCTGATGGGGTACTGATCAACACCATTCCATCGTCTTTTAGCGCACCATAAAATCCTTTAAACACCTCCACGTCTTCCAAAATGTGCTCCATTACATCGACAGAAAGAATTAAGTCGAACTCCTTCTTTTTTTCAAATTTTGTAAGGTCGGCATATTCGTATTTTACGCGATCTGCACGACCAATTTGTTGCATAAAATTATTGCAGTCGGCAATTTGTTCGTGTTTTACATCCACCCCTAAAATGTTCCAGGTGGAATTCACCCCCGACAAGTAATAATCGTACTGCCCAAAACCTGAGCCGGCATCTAAAATGTAATTGCCCTTTCGGCTGCTTTCGGCTTGCCACATTTTAAGCTCTTTACGTACATGCCACGAACGTAACAGCAATAAATCCAATAATTTATAAAATAGTTTGCGTAAAAACGGGGTGCTGTTAAAAACGTTGCCCAGGCTCCGTTTTATGGGATCGTACTGCATTAAATTTCGTTATTTTAAAAGGTTAGTGATGTTGTCGATGTAATCCAGGCTATCGTCGAGGTAAAAATGCAATTCAGGCACCACGCGCAACTGGTTCTTTACTTTTTGCCCCAGTAAGTTGCGAAAATGGCCCGTCATTTCTTTGATTTCTTCCAGTAACTCGTTGGCCTTGTCTGATGGAAAAATGCTCAGGTATATTTTAGCTACTCCCAAATCGGGCGAAATACGTACAATGGTAACAGAAATCAGTAAGTTTTTTAATTTAGACTGAGCTTCCCGTTGAAATATTTCTCCCATTTCACGCTGTACCAAACGTGAAACTTTTTCCTGTCTTGCCGAATCTGCCATTGCTTTA
>JAUIMD010000035.1 GCA_030433225.1 Bacteroidia bacterium | reverse complement strand
GGTCCGGTAAAATTGAGACCCTAAGTCATGCCCTGGATTTTACCGACCAGCAAAAGAACCTGTTAACAACCTTTTTTGCCTACGATGCAGATACTCAAAAACGTTTCGAAGGTTTCAGTGAAAATGTAATTTCGTCCTATCCGTTTCCATACAGTGTAGCCCCTAATTTTTTAATTAATAACCAATTGGTACATGTACCTATGGTTATTGAAGAAAGCAGTGTAGTGGCAGCTGCCAGTTATGCTGCCAATTTTTGGGCAAAAAACGGGGGCTTTCAATGCCGTATTTTAGGAACTGCTAAAATTGGACAAATATTTTTCCGTCTCTCGGAAGATAAATTGTTGCTGAAGAGCCATTTTGAAGAAATTAAAAACCGACTGTTGGAAGCTGTAATACCGGTTTCCGGTAATATGCAAAAGCGGGGTGGCGGTGTGTTCGACATTACCCTGAAGGATTTCTCAGAAGATCTGTTCGACGTATATCAACTGGAGGTGGTGTTTGGTACAGCCGATTCTATGGGCGCCAATTACATCAACTCGTGCCTTGAAATTATGGCTGCCGAACTTACCCGTTTTTTCAACGAAGACAACTGTTTTGAAAAAGGCGATTTTGAGGTGATTATGGCGATTCTTTCCAATTACACACCCGATTGTGTGGTGGAATGCTCGGTTGAAACCCCGGTAGAAAACCTGGCAGCGGTGGATCCGCAAGGGAATGGCGAATATTTTGCCCGAAAATTTGTGACTGCCGTGCAAATTGCCCGCAACGATGTGTACAGGGCCACAACACATAATAAAGGAATTTACAATGGGATGTCTGCTGTACTGCTGGCAACTGCCAACGATTTTAGGGCGGTGGAAGCAGCGGGACACGCCTACGCTTCGCGGGATAAAGGCTACCGGAGTTTAAGCAAGGCCAAAATTGAAAACGGACGCTTTAAAATGTCGCTAAAAGTACCGGTAGCGGTAGGTACGGTAGGTGGTTTAACCCGCTTGCACCCCATGGCAGCTCTGTCGTTCGATATTATGCAAAACCCCGATGCCGAGCGCTTAATGATGATTGTAGCTGCTGCCGGTTTGGCCAATAATTTTGCTGCGGTTCGCAGTCTTATTACCACGGGCATTCAGGCCGGACATATGAAAATGCACTTGCAAAACATTTTACAGTTCGAAAATGCCACCGAAAATGAGAGTCAACAGGTTATCGCACATTTTGCCGATAAAACTGTTTCCTATAATGAGGTTAAACTGTTTTTAGCCAACATCAGAAAGTAGAAAAGCATATCGTGAAAAAACAATCCTTCTATACCCCGGGCAAGCTTATGCTAACCGGCGAATACCTCGTTTTAAATGGAGCCGAGGCATTAGCCGTGCCGCTGCGTTTGGGCCAGCAGATGGATGTTTACGCCACTGCACAGGCAGACCAAACCCTGGTGTGGACTTCGGAAGATACGGAAGGAGTATTTTTTGAAGGGGAGTTTTCCTTGCGCGATTTTTCTGTAATACACAGCAACAATACCGAAGCGGCAGATTTTGTTGGAGGTGTACTAAAAGGGGTGCGGGAGCTAAAAAAGAACTTTCTGCAGTACGATTACGGCATAAAAGTACACTGTACCATCGAATTTTCACGGCAGTATGGTTTCGGGAGCAGTTCCACCTTTATTTGCAACGTAGCAAAATGGGCAGAAGTGGATCCCCTTGAGCTAAATACCCGCATCAGTGAAGGATCAGGGTACGACATTGCCGTTGGCATGGCTGGTACGCCAATCATTTACCAGCTCGTAAATGGGAAGGCCGAAATTTTTAAGGTGGAACTGAATTATTCGTTTACCGATAAACTATTGCTGGTGTACCTGGGGCACAAACAATCCACCTCCAGCTCATTGTCGCTGTACAAACCCGATGTTGAAAAAGTAGCCTCCAACGTAAAAGAAATCAGTCACATTACCAATCATTTGCTGGAGGTGAAAACATTAAAAGGGTTTCAAAACTCGATACGCAAACACGAAGGAATTATTGGCCGTTTAATTGGAAGGACACCCGTAAAGGAAAGAGAATTTTCTGATTTTAACGGAGATATTAAATCGCTGGGAGCTTGGGGAGGGGATTTTATTTTAGCAGTATCGGATGCTGAAATGCCCGAGCTGGAGAACTATTTTAAAACACGGGGTTACCAGGTATTACTGCCGTTTAATGATTTGGTGCTTTCGCATTAAATTAAACCCTAAAACAAGTATAAATTTTATGGAAATGGAAGAATGGAATGAGGTGGCATGGAAAAGTCCATCCAACATTGCTGTGGTAAAATATTGGGGCAAACATGGTCGGCAATTGCCCAACAACCCATCATTAAGCCTTACCCTTTCCGAGTGCTACTCCACAACGCACATTCGTTTTCGCACGGCCGATTCCCTGCGCATCACCTTCTTTTTTGAAGGAAATCAAAATGATTCCTTCTGTACGAGAGTGGAAAAATTTATCCACAATATCCTGCCCGAAATGCCCTTTCTATCTACAATGGAGCTGGTCATTGATTCCGGCAACAGCTTTCCGCATTCGGCCGGTATCGCTTCCTCAGCATCTTCTATGAGTGCTTTGGCTCTTTGCCTTTGTAGCATGGAGGAAGCAATAAGCGGCAAAGCACTAACTACGGATGATTTTATGCGCAAAGCATCCCGGCTTTCGCGCCTTGCATCGGGCAGTGCATCGCGGTCGGTATATGGTGGCTATGTGGAATGGGGAAAGCACCTTTCCTTACCGCAGGCATCGGATGAGTATGGAACCCCTATCGAAAGTGTGCACGCAGCTTTTAAAAATTGGTACGATGCAGTTCTGATTGTACACAGTGGAAAAAAGAACTTTTCCAGTACCAAAGGGCACACGCTTATGGCCGAGAACCCGTATAGTGCAGTGCGTTATGCGCAGGCCGATGCACACCTTGGCAAACTGGTAGAAATTCTCAAAAACGGTGACGTGGATGCCTTTATTGCGTTATGCGAAATTGAAGCGTTAACCTTGCATGCCATGATGATGACCTCGGGAGTCGGGTATTTCGAAATGAAACCCAATTCCTTGAAAATAATGGAGCTTATTCGGGAGTTTCGGGCAAGTACCGGGGTAAAACTGGCCTTTACGCTCGATGCCGGCCCAAACATACATTTGCTGTATCCTGAGGAATCACGCACGAGGGTTCTTCCATTTATTCGTGAACAGTTGAGCCCTTTGTGCCAAAACCAGCAATGGATAGATGACAAGCTGGGCAACGGGCCTGAAAAAATTGCCTGACCATGGAAGCCATTCCTGCCAAAGTGATTTTGTTTGGGGAATATGCCCTGTTGAAAGGAGGGAATGCGCTGGGCATTCCGTTGCCGCAGTTCTCGGGCAATTGGTCCACCCAACAGGAGGATAGTAAGCGGTGCGACGACTCCCGCACGGCCTTAAAAGCCTATGCTAACTGGCTCAGTTCGCAATTTCAACTTCTTCCGTTTGTAAATCTGGAAGCGCTTAAGAACGATTTAAATAAAGGGCTTTGGTTTGCTTCGGGCATCCCTACAAACGCTGGTTTAGGTAGTTCTGGTGCTCTGGTGGCCGGCTTACTGAAACGCTATGGTACAGAACAGGTAGCTTTGCTTCCGTTGGTGGAGCTGAAACGGGTGCTTGCCAATTTTGAGCGTTTTTTCCACGGTACAAGCTCGGGTATTGATCCCCTTATTTGCTTTGTGAACCAGCCTGTGCACATTGGTGCAAACGGGCAAGTTCAGGTGGTAAGGTCGGATAGTAGCCTTAGACTACCGGAGGTTGTTCCATTTCTGCTTCCTGTTTCAGGAGCAGGCCATACAGGGAAACTGGTACAACTCTTCCATCAAAAGTGTTCGGATCCAAATTACCTTAGCAGGCTAACATCGGAATATATTCCAGTGAATAACGGTGTGTTGCAGGCTTTTTTAAATGCTGATTCGCAGGCATTTTGGTTGAATTTACACCGCTTAAGTGCACTGCAGTTGCAGCTTTTCCCTGAAATGTTGGATGCATCACTTGCGCGTAAAATGGAGGAGGCCAGCAGGGATGGAGCCTATGGACTAAAGCTGTGCGGATCGGGAGGGGGAGGGTTTGCCCTCGGTTTTGCCCGCACTCAACGTGATGTTGTGAACCGCTTTCCGGAGGCCATACCTGTTCAACAATAAAGTACCGTTGCTGATGCCTCTGTTGCAAATTGATTAAAGAAATTTTAGCAAGAGAGCACCGGACGAATATCCACCTCCAAAAACCGTAAGTCCAACCGTTACACCAGGTTTGTAAATGGTTTCCAGATTTTCAGAGAGGCAAATGGCCGTACTGGCACACCCCGTATTTCCCAAGCGGTCAATGTTTGAAAGTATCGTTCCATTCACTTTGTTCATTCGGTTGGCCAGGTTATTAATGATGCGCTGGTTTGCCTGGTGCGGTATCACATAGTCCAGTTCATCGGAGGTAAGTTGGTTCCGATCCAGTACGGTGAACAACGCCTCTTCCATATAGGTAATGGCATTTATAAATACGTCGCGCCCGTTTGGCATCATTAACCCCTCTTTATGCGGAGTTAGGTAAACCCCCTCGGGGCCTTGTCCTACATGCGCCAGCCCACGGGTATAAATGTCCAGTATTTCAGCTTTTGATGCGGCGTTTTTGTTTTTGCTGAGGACAAGTGCCGATGCACCATCGCCCCACAAATGCCCGCTTTTTTCATCAGATTCGTTCGAGAAAGCCCAGTTGTGTTCAGCCGCAATAACCAGGGCTTTGCTTGCTTTTCCCATGGCAAAATAGCCCTCTACAATTTCTATTGCATTAATTAACGATGAGCAAGCGCTTGAAATAAAAACGGCTGCAGCATTTTCAATTGAAAATTCGCGTTGAACTACATGGGCAATGGTTGCAACCGTATCGTGGGGCGTGTACGAGGCAGCCACAATTAAATCGACATCCGTAACATCTGTGTGTAACCTGCGTACCGCTTCAATGGCCATGGTGTTGGTGTTTTCGCCCACCGCAGCCCGGCTCCGGGTTTTAATGCCGGTGCGTGTATTTATCCATTCGTCGGATAATCCATTTACCGTAGCAAAATAAGAATTGGGTACAGCCTCAGCAGGTACATAATGTGCGATATCGTCTAAAAACATGCTTATTTTATGTTGTTTGTGGAGTCTCTATACCATGCAGCAATGTATGGTACAGCGTTTCAATTATTTCGTTGCAGTTGGAATCAAAATCCTGCATAATAAATCTTCTTTCCAGCCCCTTAAGGGTAGTGAGCATTAAAAAACTTAACTTTTTGGTGTCTTTCACATGAAAGCAACCGGCCGTTTTCCCATCCTCCAATATCCGGTTGAGCAAAAACAATTCTTCTTTGTCCAGCTCTTTACGAATGTGCTCAATTCGTTCGTTGTTGGCCAGGTAATCTGTTTTTACACTGGGGTTTCTGTCCAGCAACTCCTGCATACTTTTAAAGCGCTGGCGAAAATAACGTTTCAGCTTTATTTCGGGGGAATGCCGGTCGTTAACCAGGGCTCTGAACCCTTTCATCAAATGGTTGATTTCATCAGAAACTACAGCAGCATACAACTCATCTTTTGAGCGGTAGTAGGTATACAAAGTTCTTCGGCCCAGTTTTGATGCCTTGGCAATGTCGTCCATCGTGGTTTTGTTGACACTTAAGGTGCCAAACACGATACGGGCTACGTTCAGAATTTTATGTCGCGTTGATTTGAAATTCGCCATGATTGAATGCACACCTGCACAATTAATGGGCACTTGTGCAAAAATAGAATTTTAAATGATTGGTTTCGCGAAAACGGAATCTTTTTCTGTCAATTCAATGGTCAGGGGAGCAAACGGGCCATCTCGTCCACCAGTTTTTCGGCTACTTCACTTTTCGGCAAAAGCGGTAGGGCATGGCTGTGCCCGTTTTTATGAAACAGCGTTACTTTGTTGGTATCTTTCATAAAACCGGCGCCTTTATCGTTCAGGCTATTTAGCACAATCAAATCCAGGTTTTTCTTTTCCAGCTTTTTTTGTGCGTTAAATTCTTCATCGTTTGTTTCCAGGGCAAAGCCAACCAGCAGCTGATGAGCTTGCTTTTCAGCTCCCATTGTTGCTGCAATGTCGCGGGTGGGTTTCAAGGTAAGGTGCCAGTCTTGTTTGTCACGTTTCGTTTTTTGTTGCTGCGGGGCGTCGGGGGTAAAATCGGCTACAGCGGCACAAAAGACAGCAATATCGGTGGATGCAAAAACGGTGTTTGTGGCTTCAAACATTTCATCGGCAGAAACTACATCTATACGGTGGATGTTGGGATGTTGGATGGAAATGGAGACAGGGCCGGTGATGAGTGTGACCTGTGCACCCTGTTCTGCGCAGGCTCGGGCAATGGCAAATCCCATTTTGCCGGATGAGAAATTTCCGATAAAACGGACAGGGTCTATACGCTCGTAAGTGGGGCCGGCCGTAATAACGACCTTTTTATTCAGGAGTTTTTTTTTTCGGCCGACTGAAAGAAGTCTACCAGCATCTCCAGGATGGCTTCGGGTTCTTCCATACGTCCTTTGCCGGAAAGGCCACTTGCCAATTCTCCACTTCCAGGCTCAATTATGCGGTTTCCGTAGGATTGTAACGTGGCCATGTTTTGTTGTGTAGTGGCGTGGGCAAACATGTCTAAATCCATGGCAGGTGCCACAAATACAGGACATTTTGCGGATAAGTAGGTGGTAAGTATCAGGTTGTCGCAAATACCGGCGGCCATTTTGGCCATGGTGTTGGCCGAGGCAGGAGCAATCAGCATGGCATCGGCCCAAAGTCCCATGTCTACATGGCTGTTCCATGCGCCTCCCGCTGACTCAAAAAAATCGCTCAATACCGGTCTCCCTGAAAGGGCGGATAAGGTAACGGGGGTAATAAATTCTTTTCCGGCACCGGTAATCAGTACCTGCACTTCGGCCCCCTCTTTTACTAAATAGCGCAGAAGATAAGCAGCTTTATAAGCCGCTATACTTCCGGTTATTCCTAATAAAATATGTTTTCCCTGTAATCTCACGTTCCGTAGGAAATGACTTATTCCTTAGTGGCTTTCATGGAGTCGTCTTTCAACGGATTGCGAAAGTACACTTTCTTATCTTCGTATTCTTTGGTAGCAATAAGTGTGGGTTTGGGCAAACGCTCGTAAAACTTAGAAATTTCAATCTGCTCACGGTTTTCAAACACCTCTTCCAGATTGTCGGAGTACGATGCAAATTCCTGCAACTTACGGCTCAACTCATCTTTAATTTCAGCACTTATTTGGTTGGCTCGTTTGGCAATAACTACAATGCTTTCGTAAACATTTCCGGTTTGCTCCGACAATTCCATCATGTTACGGGTAATGGTCGACGCTTCTGCGTTGGTCTTTTTGTAATCCATATTATTATACGCTAATTTTTTACAGAATTAATTGGCTACTTCCTCCTGGGAAATAGTATACATTTTATTGGCTTCCTTCAGGAACTTTGATTCCGGAAAATCGTTGATAAACGAATAATATTCGTCAATAGTCTCCCTGAAGCGCTCATCTTTCTTCTCGAGAACACTGTTTTCTGCCTGAATAAATTTCGATTTTAAAATCAAAAATGAAAGCTCTTCCCTGTATTTGGTGTCAGGATAATCCTTCAGGCTATTTGTAGCCGCAATTACGGCCGACTGGTAATTATTGCCCAGGTAATTGCCTAAATCAAAATACAGCTTGGCATTCAGGTACGATTTGTAAACAAGCTTGTCTTCAAGTTCTGAGATGTACTCCTGTGCCTCGGTAACTTTTTCACTTTCGGGATACAAATCCACAAACAACTCAAACGCGTCAATTCCTTTACGCGTATTTTCCTGGTCGAGCCGGGAGTTGGGTGAGCTTTTGTACAAACAATAGGCGGCATTAAAATAGGCCTGCTCTGCTTCCTGCGTGTTGGGGAAACTTTTGGCATACTGCTGGTAATAATGACCGGCCATAATGTAATTGCGCTGCAAAAAATAAGACTCCGACAGGTAATACAAAACCTCATCAGCCTTGGCAGTACCCTTAAATACAGGAACCAATTCGTTAAACAGGGTGGATGCTTTGTTGTACTCCCGGCGTTCAAAGTATTGTTTGGCCTTTACGTATTTAAATTCGGGGTCGCCACTTTTCAATACCTTTTGATACTCGCTGCAACCACTCATTAAAACCGTGAAAACCAGAATTGAAATTATTGCTCTCATCTACTTATTTTAAGCTGTGCAAAATTATACTTAATTATTTAATAATAAAACCGGCTAAACTATTTTTAACCGCAGAACCAAAATGCAGGAAAAAGCTACGCGAACCCCACTATTGGCCAAACGGATTCCATGCGTAATTGTTGCCTGCTTTTTTTGCTCTGTGCAAGGTGCTGTGTTTTTTGCCAAAAGCAAGGTAAGTGGTAGGGGCTTGTGCACCTGTGCGTCATTTGGCAGATATGCAAAAAGCATTACATTTGCACTTTGAAAATTATAAAGCCTTTAAAGTGGATTTATTCGATAAGATAAGTAAAAATCAGGGAGAACTGGGTCAGTACCGGAAACAGGCACATGGCTATTTCATGTTCCCCAAACTGGAGGGAGAAATTGCGCCCCGAATGAAGTTTCGTGGCAAAGAAGTGCTGAACTGGAGCCTGAACAATTACATTGGGTTGGCCAACCATCCTGAAGTACGAAAGGCCGATGCCGAGGCTGCTGCAAAGTGGGGACTGGGCTACCCAATGGGGGCACGTATGATGAGTGGACAAACCAGCCTGCACGAAAAACTGGAAGGAGAACTGGCCAGTTTCGTTGGTAAAGAGGATGCATACCTGTTGAATTTTGGATACCAGGGAATGGTGTCTATTATCGACAGCCTGGTAAACCGGAATGATGTAATTGTATACGACTCGGAATCGCATGCCTGTATTTTGGACGGAATGCGCCTGCACATGGGAAAACGTTTTGTTTTTGCCCATAACGATATGGAAAACCTGGCTCGTCAGTTAGAGCGTGCGGTACGCATTGCCGAGAAACAAGGCGGTGGTGTATTGGTAATTACCGAAGGTGTATTTGGCATGGCCGGTGACCTGGGTAAATTGCAGGAAATTGTTGCTTTAAAAGAACGCTATAACTTCCGCCTGCTGGTGGATGATGCACATGGATTTGGTACCATGGGTGCTACCGGTGCCGGAACTGCCGAGCATTTTGGCGTGTCAGACCAGGTGGATGTGCTGTTCAGTACATTCGCAAAATCAATGGCGGGTATCGGCGCATTTGTGGCCGGAGAAGAAGAAGTGATTGGTTACCTGCGCTACAATATGCGTTCGCAAATCTTTGCCAAATCGTTGCCTATGCCGATTGTTGAAGGTTCGTTAAAACGCCTTGAATTGTTGCAATCGCAACCCGAATTGCGCACCAAGTTATGGGAAATTGTGAATGCCCTGCAAAACGGATTAAAAGCCCAGGGGTTTGATTTGGGGGTAACCGAAAGCCCTGTAACCCCGGTTTATTTATCCGGAAGCGTTGGAGAGGCTACCAACCTGGTAATGGATTTACGTGAGAACTACAACCTGTTTTGTTCCATCGTAATTTACCCGGTAATTCCTAAAGGACAATTGTTGTTGCGTTTAATTCCAACGGCCAGCCACTCGCTGGAGGATGTGGAATATACCATTAAAGCGTTTACCGATATTCGTAAAAACCTGAATGAAGGAAAATACAATGCGGATGAAATGGTAGCTAGCTGGAAATAGTACAATAAACACCAGATATAAAAAAACCGAAGCGCTTTGCTTCGGTTTTTTTGTGCTTAATATTTTGCCACCAGGGGCATTCGTCTGCCAAAACCAAAGGCTTTGGAACTGATGCGCAATATCGGTGGTGTTTGGAAGCGTTTGTATTCGTTGCGGTTTACCAATTGAATGGTTTTTGCCACCGTTTCGGGTTCGTAGCCCTGGCTAATAATTTCGTCGGGCGATTGGTTCAGCTCAATGTATCGGAAGAGTATCCCATCCAGTATATCGTATTCAGGGAGGCTGTCCGAATCTTTTTGGTCGGGCCGCAATTCTGCCGAAGGTGGTTTTACAATGGTGTTGTTGGGAATTACCTCCCCGTCTTTATTAATGTAATGGGCCAGCTTAAAAATATCCGTTTTGTACACATCTCCAATAATGGATAGTCCTCCGTTCATGTCTCCGTACAATGTGGAATACCCTACCGCAGCCTCACTTTTGTTGGAGGTATTCAGCAGGATGTTTCCAAACTTATTAGAAATGGCCATCATCAAGGTGCCTCGTATGCGGGCCTGAATGTTTTCTTCTGCAATGTTAAAAGGTCGGTTTTCAAACACAGGCTGAAGGGCGTTTTCAAACTGAGAGAAGATTTCTTTTATGGGTACAATTTCGTACTGTACCCCCAAATTCTCAGCCAAAGCCACTGCATCGTTTACCGAGTGATCCGAAGAAAACTGCGACGGCATAAGCAAAACACGCACATTTTCAGCTCCTAGAGCTCGTGCTGCTAACACCACTACGATTGCAGAATCTATTCCACCCGAAAGGCCTAAAGTTGCTTTTTTAAAGCCCATTTTTCTGAAATAATCCTGCACGCCCAAAACAATGGCATCGTGAATCAGCGGAATGGGGTCTGG
>JAUIMD010000599.1 GCA_030433225.1 Bacteroidia bacterium | reverse complement strand
GAAGAGTTTGAAACCAATGTTACGTCTATTCAATTGTTGAGTGAGGCACGGGAAAACAACTTTAACAAAATCACCATAAATCTGAACCTGAAGGAAATTGACCAAATGCTGATTCAGGATTTAGGGAAATTGGTGGATGAAAATACGGGCAATAAGTTACTGTATTTCACGGTGACCAATCCTGAAGAGAACCACCAGGTTCAACTCTTCTCACGCCGTTTCCGCATTGACATTAATGACAAGGTATTGCATTTTCTTACCCACACTGCCGACCTTCAGTTTAAGGTGAATTAGGCAGCTGTATGGCTGAGAACAAAAATATCCTGATAGTGGGTGCCACCGGTGTGGTTGGCCTTCACTTGACCCGACTCCTTTGTAATGGTACTTCTGGAGTAACCGTTTTTGCGGCGACTCGAAATCCGGAACAAGCACAGAAAAAGTTAGGTTCCCTACCAAACTTGAATTTTCGCACATTCGATTTGAGTAAAAAGCAAACCTATGCAAAAGCCCTTCAACACATCCACGCCGTTTACCTCATTCGGCCACCTGAAGTTACGCGTATTCGTAAGTATTACAATCCGTTTTTCGTCGTAGCAAAAAAAGCAGGAGTACAGCACATTGTTTTTCAATCTGTTCAGGGAGCCAATTCCAACAAGCTTCTTCCGCATCACCGTATTGAGCAACTACTCATGCAATCGGACATCCCCTATACCATACTGCGCCCCACATATTTCATGCAAAACCTGAGTACCGGATTACGGCAAGAAATCCGCCAGAACCACCGCTTGTATGTGCCGGCTGGAAAGGCCGTTTTTAATTGGCTGGATGCCGCTGATTTTGCACATGGGGCTGCACATATTTTACTACGCCCACACGACTTTCGGAATACATCCCTCAACCTTGTTGGGACGGAAAACTATACATTCAAGGAAGTTTCGGAGCTGTGTTCAAAGGCTTGGGGGAAGAAAGTCATTTTCAAAAACGCAGCGATTGCATCGTTTATTCTGGCGCAAATTAAAAGCGGAATGGGAGTAAAAAGAGCCCTAATTATGGCAGCTGCACATTATTTTGCCAGGTTTGCAAAACCCATAAAGAGCGGTGTAACTTTGGAGGAAATTACGGGTCAAAAACCAAGTAGTTTGTTCGAATATCTGAATCAAAACAAAAGCCTAACTTTACAAGAATGAATCGGGAGGATTATATTTTAAGGGAAATATCAAGGATTGGCGAGTTTCTATTGGCACTGGTGGGTAAACTGCAAAAGCAAAAACCGGCCCTTGAAATTCAAAACGAGTTTCTGGAATTCACGGGCATTTCTATCGATACCATTCTTCAAACTCCGGCGGCTCAACTGGCAGATTTGCTACACGTAAAGAACGGTTACAACCACGAAAACATCGAAAAGCTGGGCGATTTACTGGCAGAACTTCCCGGACAGCCTGCCCAGGTTAAAGCGCTGGAATTGTACCACCTTTCTACCGAAATGGACAGATCCTACTCCATGGTGCGTGAAGCAAAAGTGGCTTTTCTAAAGCAGAAACTTTCTTTGGAGCCTTAGGCTTTTGCTTTCAGTTGTTTCTTAATCTCCATTCCTAACACCCAAAAAAATACCAGCATCAATAAAATGGAGCTAACCAGCGAAATGGTATTTCCTGTGTAGAAAGCAGAAGGTTCGAACTTAAATTCCAACGTATGGCTTCCTTCCGGCACCATTAACCCTCGCAACACATAGTTGGCCCTGAAATGATCCGTTTTTTCTCCATCGATGTAGGCATTCCATCCATCTTCATAATAAATTTCGGAGAAAATAACCGCCTGAGCTTTCGAGGCTTCATAGCTATACTTTAAATAATTGGGGGCATATTCCGTTAATTTTAAACGTGCCTGAGCAACGGTATCATTCGTAAACCCTTCAAGCGCCGTTTTAAATTTAGCATCTACCACGGCTTGTTTGGAAGGGTCAATTTTACCAACACCCGCTAATTCTTCATCAGCATT
>JAUIMD010000598.1 GCA_030433225.1 Bacteroidia bacterium | reverse complement strand
AGCCTACTTTGAACTTTTGATTCACCAGCTTTTCTGAATTTGGGTAATCTCCTTCAAGGCGTAAAAACGTACTCAATTCCTGCATGGAATACTCTCCTTCGTCAATTTTTGCGGGAAAACCTCTGTACGAAGCATAGGTGTTCATAACGTTCTCACCAAAGGTTTTTAATTCGTCAATGTTAATTTCTCCGGTGTAGGTACTGATTACATTTCCATTGGTATTTATAAAATAAATGGCCGGATAGCGTTTAACTTCGTAACGATAGGTGAACACTTCACCTTCTTTCTTTTGCACATTTACTTTAACATTCAGGAAATTTTCGTTGTAAAACTCGGACAACTCCGGTTCCACAAAATGCTTATTCAGCATTACAGTACTTTGCTTGGAGTCGGAACTGTAACAAAAAACGAAAAGGGGCTTTTGCTTTTTTTCGGCCAATGCCAACGCATGATCAATGGTAACATCTTTAAATTGAACGCCGGATTTGATACTGGCGAAACTTTCAAATGTATAGATACACAGAACAAGAATAACTGTTACAACAACAATTTTTTTCATCACAATCTGGTTTAGACACAAACAATTAGACTTCCTGATTCACTCAACAAGTCAGATATTTAGGGTAAATTTTATATGCGTTTATCATGAGAGGATTCGCGCATACGCCTGCAAGATACGAAAAAAACGTTTAGATGTTAAAAAAGCTGCTAAAAATGCAGCTTTCCGAAAAAGTTAGGTATTGATCATCCATACCGAAAAAACATTGATGTAGTTCCAGTACGATTCCACAAGGTAGGTGGGCATTTCCATGCTCAAAAGCGCCTCCTTATAACATTCGAGCCAAACCACCCTTGCCTGCGCATCAATTTTAAAAGGGATGTGCCGCCTTACCAGCATTGGCTGCCCTCTTTTTTCGTTAAAGTGAGGAGGACCGCCCAAAATCTGGATAAAAAAATCGGCCGAATGTTCTTTGGCACGGTCAATGCCTTCGCTGTTTTGCGGAAAAAGGTGGCTTATCTTACTTACTACCAATAAATCATAGTGTCTGCTCACCAGTTTCCTTATTCCTGACTCCTTTAAATATTCCAATATACGTGGATCGGGCAAGCTTACATTGGGACGCATTCCTTTGCTTGCCGGCATAATATCAAATGTCATTTTACAGTGCTTAAATGTTTGCCATGTTATACGTAGGATAACCCTACGCCTAAGTAACCCGAAATTCAAACTATGGTTCTTAGCAGGTTGCGTTTTTGTGATTTGATTATTGCAACCCAAGCAGCAAACCCATTTATTTACTTTTAAATTGGTCTTCTTTGTGCTTAAATAAAATATTAAACGTGGTAAAGGAACCGTATACGCGTGAAATGTATTGCTGAAGATGAATTTTCTCCTCATCGCTTAATACCGAATGAGCATTAATGTTTTGCTCCAAAACACGGATTTTATCCCGCATCATTACAATTTTATGAAAAAACGTTTCTATGGGTATTTCTTTGGACTGGAGTTCAGTATTCGCCGGTTTTAAAATTAGGGTTCCCCCCTCCCATTTATCGCCTAATTCCACCAATTCGGGCAGTGGAGCATACGTTTCGAAAAACGAACGCAGCATGGAACCCAGCGCCTGTGTGTCAATATTTACCGGTACCGGGGCATCGGCAGGCGATTCTTTAATGGTGAGTTCGTTACTGGCAGAACTTACGGTAATTCTGCCCATTTTCTCAAAAAATATTTCCAGGTTAGACAGGTTTACTTTATTTACCAACCCTTCTCCATACCGATCGTGAAACACCCGTGTGCCTTGTACTATAGTTTCCATTATTGCCTTGTTAATTGTTTGAAAAGTGAAAGTAGTAAAAGCCTGCTTAATTTATGCCAGTTTTTCATAGCAATTCCACCCATATGTGCGTGGAAAACCAACGACATCTTCGTTCTTATTATTGAGCGGTGCGCACTTCAAAACTTCGGTTCAGGTGGTTGCCCTCTTCATCGGTAAC
>JAUIMD010000597.1 GCA_030433225.1 Bacteroidia bacterium | reverse complement strand
GTGGTGGCCTCGATTTGCTATTTCCGCATCATGAGTGCGAAATTGCCCAATCAAAAGGGGCACACGGGCACGACCATGTTAAATACTGGATGCACAATAACATGATTACCATTAACGGTCAGAAAATGGGAAAATCATTGGGCAACTTTATTACATTGGAAGAACTTTTTTCAGGAACACATGCCATGCTCGAGCAGGCTTATGCTCCGCAAACCATTCGCTTTTTTATTCTTCAGGCACATTACCGCAGTACGCTGGATTTTTCAAACGAAGCCTTAAAAGCGGCAGAAAAGGGACTCGCCCGGCTTGCAGATGGCATGGCCAAACTGAATGACATTGCAGCAGGCTCCACTTCCAGCCTAAGCGTGCAGGCCCTGAAAGCCAAATGCTATGCCGCATTAAACGACGATATAAATACCCCCATACTTATTGCACATTTGTTTGATGGCTTAAAAAGCATTAATGCCCTGGCAAACGGAAAAGAAACCATAACGGCCGAAGATTTAACGGAATTACGGCAAGTTTACCACACCTTTTTTACCGAAATTTTGGGGCTTAACCATGAAAAAACCGCGCTGAATGTACCGGCTGAAAACACACGGCCTTTTGAACAAGCGGTGGATTTATTGTTGCAATTGCGCATGGATGCAAAAACAAACAAAGACTGGGCAACCAGTGACAAAATAAGGGATGCCCTGAAAGAGATTGGCTTTGAAGTTAAAGACACTAAGGACGGATTTGAATGGAAACTCGCAGAATAACCCTTTTCACGCTCGCCTTTGCCTTATTAATTTTTGTAGGATGCGGGTCAAAATCCAGGAAAACGGCGCAAAGCTCTGGCACTCAAAAACAAGTTGAAGTTCAATCCAAACTTCCTGTTTTCAATGCCGATTCGGCCTTTTGGTTTGTTCAACAACAGGTGAACTTCGGTCCGCGGGTACCCAACAGCGATGCACACGAGCAGTGTGGCAATTACCTGGTGAACGAGTTAAAACGTTTTGGAGCGACAGTTTACGAGCAAAAAACAACCATAAAAGGGTATGAACACACCTGGAATGCACGCAACATTATTGGCGAAATAAACCCCGAAAACAAAGACCGCATACTGCTTTGTGCCCATTGGGACAGCCGCTATACGGCCGACAGGGAGCACAGCGCAGCCAATCAAAAAGAAGCCGTACTTGGGGCAAGCGATGGGGCTAGCGGAGTTGGGGTATTGCTCGAAATTGCCCGTTTGCTTCACCTGAACAAAGCAAACGTTGGGGTGGACATTATCTTTTTCGACGTGGAAGACCAGGGCATTCCCGCCTATGCAAACACCCGGTCGCAAGAAGATTTCTGGTGCCTTGGCAGCAAATACTGGAGCAAAAATCCACACAAGTCAGGTTATTTTGCACGCTATGGAATTTTGTTGGATATGGTAGGTGCACGCAATGCGGTTTTCAGGCGCGAGCTGTATTCCGATCAGTTTGCTAAACACATTGTGGAGAAGGTTTGGAGTGAGGCCATGCAGGCCGGTTACAGCAGTTTTTTCTCATACGAAAAAGGTGGGATGATTACCGACGACCATTATTTTGTGAATACCCTGGCCAACATTCCAACCATCGACATTATTCAGTACGACCATGCATCGTACTCGGGCTTTGGCCATTATTGGCACACCCTGCACGACGATATGGATGTAATTGACACCAAAACGCTAAAGGCTGTTGGGCAGGTGGTTACCAACGTACTTTTTAAGGAACCCTTCTAATTTTCGGCTGGATTAATGGAGCTTGCAATTCGTTTTAAACCCAACTGCCTGGAAGCCGGAACCGATGAGGCCGGAAGAGGCTGCTTAGCCGGTCCGGTGGTGGCTGCCGCCGTAATTCTTCCCCCCAACTTTACCTGCCCATCTTTAAACGACTCCAAAAAACTCAGCGAAAAAGCACGCTACGAGTTACGGGAAATCATATGTGAAGAGGCGATTTCGTGGGGTGTTGGCGTAGTGGAACACACCGAAAT
>JAUIMD010000034.1 GCA_030433225.1 Bacteroidia bacterium | reverse complement strand
TGATTCGCTGCGTTTGTTACGAATAACAGCGAAAATGACGGGGACATATTCCCAAAAAGCGGGATTTTAGTGGAGGTGTTTGCGAACTTAATGGTGTTGTAAGGTGCATATAAACAGTGTGTTGATGAATGTAATTGGTTCGTATCCATTGGGTGAGTTTAGCAGGGAGCGCCAGCATGTTAGCCATTGCAAGCTCAAAAAAGCCGTGTTGTTATCCGATACTTTTATGCCAGATTTATTGTGGCTCCACCCTGTAAATCAGGGTTAAATTGGGAAGTGAAAATTCGCGTCGTTTATGGCGTTTGCGAAGGGTGCACATGGTGTGCATCGAAGACGAAGTAAATGGAGTCGCATGTCCTTTTTTAGAAGGAGGGTACTTCTGTTATTTCCTTCTTCCCGGTATGGAATTTGAAGGGGGATTGCGTATTTTTCCGGTAAAAACCAATCGACATGAATTTTCGCGTAAAAGTAAACGGTCTGATTGCCGTTCTGCTCCTCGGGTTATGGATGGCAGTAGAAGCATCCGATAAAAAAGCAGCAAAGCCTCTTTTTCGGGACCCTGGATACGACGGAGCGGCTGACCCGGTAGTGATTTGGAACCATCATGAACAGCGTTGGTTTATGTTTTATACCAACAGACGTGCCACGGATAGTTTATTAAACGGAGTAGAGTGGGTGCACGGTACGCGCATTGGCATTGCAGAATCGTTGGATGGAGGTGCCTCTTGGTCGTATCGAGATACTTGTGATATTGATTGCCGGCTCAGTAATTATACCCATTGGGCTCCTGAAGTAATTGCGCATGAAGGAACGTATCACATGTATCTGACATACGTACCTGGAATATTTCAGGATTGGAATCACCCTCGCTCCATCATTCACCTTACCAGTAATGATTTGCTGAAATGGAAGTACCAATCTACTTTAAAACTGGTAAGTGATAAATGCATTGATGCCTGCGTTTTTCCATTGCCGCAGGGAGGCTGGCGAATGTATTACAACAATGAGCGTGATGGAAAATCCATGTATTATGCAGATAGCGATGATTTATACACCTGGAAGGATAGCGGAAAAAAAGTGGTGGAATCACGAGGGGAGGGCCCCAAGGTGTTTTATTGGAAGGAAACGTATTGGTTAATAATCGATGAGTGGAAGGGGCTCGGTGTTTTTCGCTCCAACGATTTAGTAAACTGGATTAAACAGGATAAGAACCTTTTGCAACAGCCCGGCACCGGTGTGGATGATGCCGTAAAAGGCGGACATTGCGATGTGGTGGTGAACAACGACCGCGCCTATGTATTTTATTTTACCCACCCGGGAAGAGTAGCTGAAAACAAGGGAATTGATAATTCAGAAACACGACGTTCAAGCATTCAGGTGGCCGAATTGTTTTACAAAGATGGTGAACTGAGTTGTCATAGAGACGAAGATTGCTTAATTGGTTTAAAAACTTCAACACATGAATAGACTTTTTTATTTGGTAATGGCTGTAACTATCTCCACAAGCGCCATTGCGCAGGAAAACATCGTGGAAGGAGAAGTACGGGTGCACGATCCGGTAATGATAAAAGAAAATGGAACCTACTACATATTTAGTACGGGAATGGGTGTTAACATCCTCAAATCAAAGGATATGAAACACTGGGAACGGGCAGGTAGCGTTTTTCACAAAGACTCGCTTCCAGCCTGGCACACAACAGATATTCCTGAACAAAAGGGACATTTATGGGCCCCTGACATCAGTTACCATAATGGAAAGTACCATCTCTACTATTCGGTTTCGGCGTGGATGAATTTTAACTCCAGCATTGGGTATGCTACCAATACCACTTTAAATCCCGATAGTCCGGACTATAAATGGGTGGATCACGGAAAGGTAATAGATTTTAGAAACGGAGGGGAAGGAGTAAATGTAATCGATCCCATGCTGTTCGAGGAAAATAACCAACTGTGGCTCTTCTATGGCTCGTATAAAAGCGGCCTGCGCGTAACCGAAATACATCCGGAAACCGGGCATTTACTCCTGGATCCTCCCGTGGTATATCCACTTACCACCCATCTTGGAGAAGGCGTATTTGTGCTGAAAACCGCAGCGTATTACTACATATTTGCTTCTCGTGGAATTTGCTGTAAAGGGAACGACAGCAATTATCAGGTGGTAATGGGACGCTCCAAAAGTGTGACAGGACCATACTTGAACAAAAAAGGTGAAAGCTGGCTGGATAATAAATATACCTTACTTATGGCTGGCGATGAGGCCAGACCGGGTCGTGGACACAACGGGTTTTTTACAGAAAATGATACCACTTACATTGTTTATCATGCGTATACCCGCGCCGCCGATGGACAATCATTGTTAAATATTCAGCCCCTTTTTGTGGATAAGGATGGGTGGCCGTCCATTGTTCCATCCGAAAATTTGTTTGAACGGGTGCAGTAAAAAAGGCTTTCCATATTCATCTTTATTACATTGCTGTTTCGGATTTTTCAAACCTGCTAAACGTTCGTTAAGTTGTTGTTGAGTAGTAGATTGTAGGCAGAAAAGGGCGTAGTTTCGCATTCATAAATCACACGGAATATTTTCCGGAAAATTATGATAAATGAAACGAATTGTACTTCCACTGTTTGCCCTGCTTTTTATGGTGGCTTGTAACCAGCAACAGGATGATTTAATAACTGAGCTGAACAGCAATACTGAAAAAGGGAAAAAGCTTTTTTCTTTTTATCCTATCGGAGAACTGAATATTGGCGGAACCGGTGCAGCTGAAATCAGTGCCTTTGATATGCAGACCAATAAACTCTTTGTGGTAAACAATACCATCGACGATGACGATAATGTGCTGGTAAACCAGGTAGATGTTGTCGATTTCTCTGTCCCTGAACTGCCCCAAAAACTGCATGTTATTTCAATATCTCCTTACGGAGGAAAAGTGAACAGCGTGGCTGTTAAAGATGGTTTGCTTGCAGCCGCCATTGAATCGGACAATAAAACGCAAAATGGGAAAATTGTAGTTTTCAGTACAGATACTTACCAGGAAATTGCAGTTGTTGAGGTAGGCGCATTGCCCGACATGGTTACATTTACCCCTAATGGAAACTACATTTTATCGGCCAATGAGGGTGAGCCCAACAGTACCTATACCATCGATCCGTTAGGAACGGTTTCCATCATTGATGTTCAAAACAGCTTTGATGTGGTAACCCTTGACTTTTCCATTTTTGAAACAGAAGCTGAGGCGCTCAAAGCCAAAGGACTTCGTGTTTTTGGAAAAGGAGCTTCTTTTGCTTCAGATATGGAACCTGAATACATTGCGGTAGGAGCCAATTCAAAAAAAGCTTGGGTATCGCTTCAGGAAAACAATGCGCTGGCCGTAATTGATGTAGAAGGAAAATCCATCCTTGAAATCCTTCCTCTTGGTTTTAAGGATTATAGTTTGTCCAAAAATTCCATTGATCCAAGCAATCGTGATGATAAGGTGGAATTTGGCACGTGGCCTGTTTACGGAATGTACCAGCCAGATGCCATCGCTGTTTTGCCTTCTCGGAATGTACCTTTTGTTTTTACCGCCAATGAAGGAGATGCCCGCGATTACAATGGGTTTTCGGAAGAAGAGCGGATTAAAGATGTAGATCTCGATCCTACCGCATTTCCTAATGCAGAATGGTTGCAGGTAAATGAAAACCTCGGACGCTTGAACATGACCACTACGCTTGGAGATACAGATAACGATGGCGATTACGACGAATTGTATTCCTACGGCGCACGATCGTTCAGTATATGGAATGGAAATTCAGGGAAGCAAATGTATGATAGTGGCGATTTTCTGGACAAAACGGCCTATGCGCAGGGCGATTACGATGACGGACGAAGTGACGATAAAGGTTCGGAGCCGGAAGGTATGGTAATAGGAAGAATTCAGAACCGCGACATTTTATTTATTGGCATGGAACGGGTGGATGCCATTGCAGTTTACGATGTTACCAATCCCGTAAAACCTGCTTTTTTACAATGGTTTAAAACAGGTGATGCTCCTGAAGGTTTACTGTTTATCAGCGCCGATGATAGTCCCAACGGACAGGATTTATTGGTGGTGAGCAGCGAAGGAGACGGAAATATTTCTGTTTATGGAATGGACTAAAAAAGGTTAGGCTACATGATACAAGAAGAGGCTACCCCGTTCAGGATAGCCTCTTCTTGCATATGATGGGTAGGGTATACTTACTCAATAATAACTACCGTTTCCCCTTGGCCCATTATCACCAGGTCGGTTGTTTCCAAAAATAAACCGGTTTCCACCACACCGGGGATATTTTTTAGCGTAATTTCCAGGGTAGATAGGTTGCGTTTGTGTGAAATATCGATGTCCAGAATATGGTTTTTTTCGTCCGTTACAAAGGGTTTGCCGTTTTTCAAACGCAGCTTGGGAGACAAGCCCATCTCTTCCAGTTCTTTTTGAATTTTAACACCGGCAAATTGCACGACTTCCACAGGAAGTTTAAAGGCCCCAAGGCGTTCCACTTTTTTACCGGAATCGGCTATAATAATGTTCATATCCGAATTGTAGGCCACAATTTTTTCAATGAGCAGGGCACCGCCTCCTCCTTTTATGAGCCGCAAATAAGGGTCAAATTCATCGGCTCCATCAATGGTTACATCAATTTTTTCCACCTCGGCCAGCTCCTTTAACGGAATGCCACATTCAGTGGCCAGTTCTTTGGTACGTTCTGAGCTTGGAACCCCCACAATGGACAGGCCTTCAGCTACTCGTTTACCCAGAGCCCTAATCATAAACTCTGACGTAGATCCGGTGCCCAGACCAACTACCATGCCATTTTTCACATAATTGATGGATGCCAGCGCGGCGAGTTCTTTTTCTTTTGATGTATTCATAAATGCTTAAATTTTCGGCGCGTAATTATACGCATTTTTTTTGGGGGAAGGGAGGCTACCGCCTTACGATTTTTCCGTTTCTTTTTAACGGGGTTGAATCGGAATGTAGATATCTTCCTCTGAATCAGGAGCGTTGTTTTTGTAGCCGGCACCCAGTACTTCGAAATGAGGACGGTCATCCAATTGATAACCGGAAGCGGGCAACCATTCTCCCAGAATTTTCTGAAATATGCTGGAATCGTTGCTGTTTCCCTTGTAATGGAATACCGCATACAATCCCTCCGGAATCACAAGCTGTTCCATGCCTTTCGGTATGGTAGAAATGGTACTAACTTCAACGGCAGCCCAGCGCTCAAACGTTTGTTGCGGGTTAAACTGTGTAAAATGGTTGGGCGGATAAATAGCCACCGAAAATAAGTCGGTACCTACCTTATGTTGAATGTGGTGCTGAACCGGTAAAAAGCTTTTCCACAATTCGGATACTGTAAACTTGGCAAAACTCATCGTGCGCTTTTTTCCTACAAGGGTTTTTGCCGCAATTGTTATTATTTGGGGGGATAAATCATACATGTCATTTGATGTAAGGAATGGGTTCATTTATTGAAGCAAAGCGAATTCCCCGGTAATTAAGGTGGTGCGTAATTTCCCGCAGCAATAGCAATAGCGCAAAATCTGTGGGAAGAAAGTCTGCTGTCCCCTGGCTTGCCGGACGTCCCATTACAATGTAGGCATGTTGGCTAAACAACTGCTCAATGGCTTCCCTCGAAAAATAGTAGTCCGCAAGACCATTCTTTCTAAACACCTCTTTTACCGCTGCATTATCCATATTTAAAATGTCGCCTGAGCCTTTCCAATCGGTGCTGCTCATCAAAACGTCCTCAATGTGGTTGATGGCATATTCGGTTTCTGCCTCTGTGGGGATCGGGTGTTTGAAGAAGGTGTTGGCAATTAATACATATCCAATGTTTAGAGGTGGAGGCGATTTCTCTCCATGCGCATGCAAATTGGTTAAATACACGTGTGTGCTTGTTATTTCCAATCCTTTGCCACTCTCTTCATTTACTCGTTCTGCCTGCATGTTACCCTATTTTTACAGAGGTCATCGTAAGTGATCCCGCCACGGGCTCATCGTTAAACAGCGACAAATTTTCGTTTTTATCCTGTAGCGCCAAGGCATACAATAAGGGCAGGTAATGGTCAGGCGTAGGAATGGCCATTTCAAAAGCACGCCCCTGTTTGGCGTAGTCAATCAGTTGTTGATGGTTGCCTTCCCGAATAAACCGGTTCATTTTATCGCTGGCCTCCTGCGCCCAGTCAAACGCAAAATTTTCGTTTAAACGACGCCAATCCACCATGCATAAATTATGCACCAGGTTTCCGCTGCCAACCACCAGCACCCCTTTTTCTCGCAGTTTTTTCAGCTCCTGTGCCAATGCATAATGTTGTGCCGGGGTTTTTCGGTAATCCAGACTTAACTGAACAATGGGAATGTCTGCCTTGGGATACATGTGCCGGATTACGCTCCAGGCCCCATGATCCAGGCCCCATTTATCGTCCAGGTGCACCTCGCTGCTTTGCACTATTTCTTTGGTTTGCTGCGCCAGTTGCGGGCTGCCCGGTGCCGGGTATTGCACTTCGTACAGGGCTTTAGGAAATCCTCCAAAATAATGAATTGTAGGTGGATTTTGCATGGCGGTAACCTTGGTGCCTTCCGTTTCCCAATGGGCAGAAACACACAAAATGGCTTGCGGAACTTCAATTTGGGAGGATACCGTTCTGAAACCTTTTACAAATTCATTTTCTTCTATGGCATTCATCGGACTGCCGTGCCCCAAAAATAAAACGGGCATTTTGGGCGAATTATCCAGTGTTTTGGAGAGGGAATGTAAAGCACTCATATGCGTAGTAAAATATGCAGCCGGAAGGGCAGCCGCCAATGTTTTTATAAATTTCTTTCTTTTCATCTTTTTGCCCTTATGCAAGGGTAAACCCGAAAATAGGAGAAAGGGTTTTTCATTTTCAGCATTTTTAAACCTCTTCCAACGTTTTTTGGGGCGTACCGCAGATTAGAATAAGTTTTAAGGCTTTTCTGTTTACCTTTGGCACCGCACATTTTTGAAATTCGTACACAGAAATGAAACGAACACACATTTTCCTTTTTGTTTTTTGCTGGATCACTGCACTGGCCGGGGCTCAATCAAGAATTGTTTCTTTGGCTCCATCGTTAACGCAGAACCTGTATTTGCTGGGTGCAGAGCCACAGGTGGTGGGCTATACCTCGTATTGTGAGGAAGCCGTGCATGGCCAAAAAGAAATTGTGGCTACCGCGGTAAAGGTAAACCTGGAAAAAGTAGTTTCCCTTCAGCCTGATTTAATCATTACCACCACCATCACCAACCCGGAAAGCATCCAACAATTAAAGCAGTTTGGTATTCGGGTGGAAACATACCCAACGCCAACTTCATTTGCCGAAATATGCGAACAGTTTGTGCAAATAGGGGAGCAAATCGGCAAGACCGAAAAGGCCCGCCAAATTGTAGCCTCCAGCAAACAAAAAGTGGACAGCCTTGCCGGGGTAATGAAAAGCTACCCTTCCGGTAAAATGTTTTTTCAAATTGGGGCGAATCCGCTGTATTGCGTTCCTCCAAAGTCTTTTATGGACGATTTTATTACCTATTCAAATGGCCGAAACATTGCGGATGTGGTGGGTAACGGTCACATTAACCGCGAAACGGTAGCGGTGCGCAACCCTGATGTAATTTTTCTGACGGCCATGGGGATTGTGGGCGATGACGAGAAGAAAATTTGGATGCGATACCCCGAAATAAATGCCGTAAAAAATAACCGGATATACATTTTAGATTCCAACAAATCCTGCAGTCCAACCCCGGTAACTTTTGTGGAAACACTGGATACCATAGCCCAATTGCTACGTTAATGGCACAATCCA
The DNA here is from genome assembly GCA_030433225.1 of Bacteroidia bacterium. Classification (GTDB taxonomy): domain Bacteria; phylum Bacteroidota; class Bacteroidia; order Bacteroidales; family UBA5342; genus JAUIMD01. Next base: position 2,899 of record JAUIMD010000034.1, on the reverse strand, counting down.
CCTTCAAAAAATACCATTTGAACTGGCTTGGTTTTGCAGGCCTTTTGGGTGCTTTGGTGGTAGTGGCCGCTCTGTTCTCTCTGTCATACGGCGAGCTGCAACTGAAGCTAAAAGACATGCCTGGTTACCTGCGCATGGGCGAGGGGTTGGAGTACATGGTGATTACCAAAATACGCTTGCCACGGGTTTTGCTGGCTGTATCGGTGGGAGGTGCCCTTAGCCTTACCGGCACCCTGCTACAGGGTATTTACCGCAACCCCCTGGTGGAACCCTATACCCTCGGTATTTCAGGTGGGGCAGCCTTGGGGGTAGCCCTGGCCATTGTACTTGAGATTACGGCCGTTCTGGGGGAATTTATATTACCTGTCGCAGGATTTATAGGCTCGTTTGTATCCATTTTTCTGGTATACTCGCTTAGCATGCGTAAGGGCACGGTCAACATCAACCGCATGCTGCTTATTGGGGTGATGATCAGTTTTATCTCTTCTTCAGGCATGATGTTTTTAATGTCCATTACCAATGTAGAAAACATGCACAGTATTGTGTTCTGGATAATGGGCTCACTCGACGAACCCAGCACGGTTTTGGTGCAGGTGATGCTGTATGCCTCATTAATTGTGTTAATCATAAGTTTAGCCTTCACCCGCTCTTTAAACGCACTGCGCCTGGGAGAAGCCAAAGCCCGCCATTTGGGCATAAATACCGCATTTGTTATTCGTATATTGTTTATATTGGCATCATTACTCACCGGTTTAAGCGTGGCTGTTGCAGGCATTATTGGTTTTGTCGGATTGGTTATTCCTCACCTGGTACGCCTGGTGGTAGGCAACGATTACCGCATTTTGCTCATTGGTTCATTTTTATCCGGTAGCTTTTTTCTGCTTGTGTGCGATTTACTTGCCCGCACCATTATAGCTCCTAACGAACTTCCTATCGGAGTAATTACCGGCATGGTGGGAGGCGTTATCTTTATCGTTATGTTAAACCGCAACAAAAGTCGTTACTGATGCAAGGATACGTGGAAATCAGCAATTTTTCGTGCGGCTATCCTGATTTTAAATTGGATGGAATAACCTTTTCGCTGGAGCGGGGCATGCTGGCCGGAATAATTGGCCCCAATGGATCGGGTAAAACCACCCTGTTTAATGGTTTAACGGGCGAACTATTGGCGCTAAATGGCCATGTGTGGCTAAACGGTAAAAATGTGCCTGAAATGAAGCTTAGAGAAAAGGCACAACACATTGCCGTGGTGAGCCAGTTTACCGAAAAAGTAGACATTCCGGTGGAAGAATACGTGATGATGGGACGCTATCCTTACCGTGGAAAATTCCAGTTTTTCGATTCAGAATATGACCAGGAGGTAGTGGAAAAATACATGCGGCTTACGGGTGTATATGCCTACAAAAACAAATGGATGTCGCAATTGAGCGGTGGTGAGCAGCAACTGGCCGCTATTGCCCGGGCCCTCACTCAGGAGCCCCGTTTGCTGTTGCTGGATGAACCTACATCGCACCTCGACATTACACACCAGGTGCAGGTATTGAACTTAATTCAGCGCTTAAACCAGGAGTTGGGTTTAACGGTGCTGATGATTATTCATGACCTTAACCTTGCCGGAGAATATTGCAACTACCTGGTAATGATGAAGAACGGAAAAATCCACGCTAAAGGAACCCCCGAAGAAGTGTTGAATTACGCCCATATAGAGGCCGTGTACGAAACCCCGGTAGTGACCAACCACAATCCGCTTTCAGGCAAACCAGCCGTTTTCCTGGTTTCCGAGAAAGTGATGGAACAGTCGCGAAAAAAGCCGGAATAAGGCTAGGTTATGGTATGAAAAGCGGCCACGGCAACGATATTTTCCAACAAAAAAATAAGGTAATAGCAGACTTTAGTACCAATGTTTTGCCGGTTGGTGCACCCCACGATTTGTTGGAGCATTTACAGAACGAAATAACTCAGATTCAAGTTTACCCCGATCCACATGCCCAAAAATTAACGCAACTCATAGCCAATTCCCATAGGGTATCAGCAAGCAATGTGTTGGTTACCAATGGTGCAAACGAGGCATTTTACCTCTTGGCTCAATTGATGCAAGGCAAACACTCTTTAGTGTTTTCACCGTCCTATGCCGAATACGCCGATGCCTGTCGCGTAAACCGGCACCGCTTAACCTTTGCATCGCTTACTTCGATAGGGACGAAACAAAATTATCAGGTTGATATGGTTTGGCTTGGAAACCCGAATAACCCCACAGGACGGGTATTACCAGTTTCATTATTGCTGGAAATGCTGCAAAACAACCTGGACACGTTGTTTATGGTAGATGAGGCGTATGCGGATTGTAGTGCCGGTTTTCAGTCAATGGATGAATACATCCACAAACTCAAAAATCTGGTGGTGGTGCGGTCACTTACTAAACAGTTTGGCATTCCCGGCTTACGTTTAGGTTACGTGTTAGCACATGCAGATACGATTTTACGACTTTCGCAATTGCAAATTCCATGGTCAGTAAACCGAATGGCACAAGTGGCGGGCGAATTTATTTTTAGCAGGAAACAATACATTGAATTGAGTTTGTTTTGTGCCGAAGCTCAGACAATGTGTAAGCAACTGAGAGCAATAGATGGGGTGGAGGCTTACCCTGGAAATTGTAACTTCTTTTTAGCTCGTTTGCAAAAACATTCCGCTACCGAATTAAAATCCTACTTGATGGAGAACCATGGTTTTTTAATTCGGGATGCCTCCAATTTTGAGGGTCTTGATAGTGGGTATTTTCGTGTAGCTGCTCAACTTCCTGAAAAGAATAAGCAATTGGTAAAAGCCATTCATCATTTTCTAATTTCTCAATGACACACGAATTCTATCTGTTTCTTTTGCCGTTAATTATTGGCTTTTT
>JAUIMD010000596.1 GCA_030433225.1 Bacteroidia bacterium | reverse complement strand
ATCAATTAAATCGGTAAGTTTCAGTTCACCTTTATCGACACGGTCCAGCAAGACAACGGCAATGGCAACCTTATAAGTGCTCGCCATCACAAACTGTTCATCTCCGTTTATGGTAATCTTCTTATCCGAACCGATTTCCTGTGCAGCCACACCAATACGGCCAACCAGCCCCTCCGAAATTTTCTCAATCTTCCTGGAGATAGCTTCAACATTTTGTTTTTGAGCATAAGCCAGTTGAACTGTAATAAACATCGAGGCTACCACTGTATATAATAACCCTAGGTTTTGTTTCATCTTACTTTTTATAATTAATACCTGTGTTTATATCAATTTGCATTAATCTCTTAACTGAAAAGTTGCGTTTTTGTCGAGAGGGTAGATAGGATACTTTAGCCGGGTGTGTTCGAAAAGCGTTATATCACGACTTGTGGTTCCCGGAAAAAACCAACATAGGAAACTCTTAATTTTTTATTTTTTTTCAATTTTTTCTCATTGTTTGAAGAGAAGGAAAGTAAAGAAACTGATGCAGTTGCAACACCTACAGAACCAGCCACCGTAATAAATTTTCTTCTTTCCATAACCTATTTAGTTTTTTTGAGATATTTGGACTCCCACTATTATTAAAGTTGTATTACTTTAAGCCAGCTCCACCAAAATCATGAGGAACAGCATAAAACTCTTTTTGCCAACTATCTACATCTATAGGTACACGCTTACTCTCAGCCACCGGCTCGAAACGGATGGGTTGCCCAGGATTAACCGTATCAGGCATAACTTTGGAATCTTTCACAACAATTACCCCGTTAACGAAAACATAAGGAATCCCTGTCGATGGGGTTGTGCCCTTCGAATAAGTTGCATTGTCTTTTACATTTTCAGGACTGAAGACAGTGATGTCAGCCACCATGCCTTCCTGCATACGACCACGCACCTGCATGGCTTTTAAACCCATGTCGCCTAATGGCTTGGCATAATTGTAAGAGGTCATGGATACCAATTGCATTAATGGAATGTTATTGTCTTGGCCAAAACGCAATGTTTTCGCAAATGCGCCAGAAGAACGAGGATGAACATTGGGCAAGTCTTCATAGGGTGTATTTCTGGTCAGACCCGTAAATGGAATTAAAGGCATACCATCGCTACCAATGGCCACCCCTGGCATTTTTAGCCAGTCAACAATGGCTTCCTTTGGCATTTTATATACTATAACAGCTCTGGTGGGTTCTATTTTCAACATTTCCTCACGGCTTTTCTGAGTATAGAATTCGCCAGTTTCTACATCTTGCACAGTTTCTTCGTATTTGTTGCCTAAAGAATTAACCCAAACGTCGGGCTCAAGAAAAACGGCATTTAAAGCGGTAGAACCTGCAGCATAAGGATATATTTCGCCCCAAACATTAAAGCCTCGTTCACGCATTTTAACCAATAATTCATGTACCAAATTGTATCCGGGATTATTGAAATGGATGGCAATAGCTGGTGCGCCCAAGGCAGCCGCATTGGCTAACATTTCCTGTATACCATTTACCTCGGCAACATCATTGCCAGGGGTACCTCTAAAATGCATACCTATCTGACGGCCATAGGCGCCTGCTAATTTTTGCAATTCATAAATTTCACGGGTAGACACGCCCTCGCGCATATAACCCACCGTAGAGCCTATACCGATACCTCCCTGGCGTAAACCTTCATCCATTTGGGCTAAAATTTCGTTTCCTTGCTCCAAGTTGGGTCTTGTTTTCGACCAACCTTCTTTTACACGGGTTTTTAAAGCATCCATCGTATAGAAGTATTCCCACTCGTTGAAACCATCGAGTACTGCTGCACGCACCAACTCATGTGCAACCGCCACTCCATAATTTAAAGGAGCCTTCCCTTCACGGCGCTTATACCACTCATCTAATTTGGGCCCATAGGCTCCAACTTCCAGGTCCAAAATGGTGGTACGACCATCGCGAAGCATCAGGCGGTACATATAAGGCTCCATGCAATGCTGGTGCCCATCAATAAAACCGGG
>JAUIMD010000595.1 GCA_030433225.1 Bacteroidia bacterium | reverse complement strand
CCTCGTGCTTTGAAGGGCGCGGTATTTGTGTAAGCTGATAAAAGTTTTCCCACACTAATTTTGGATACAATCCTGTTATCTCCTGTCCCATAATTTGGTTCTTAATTACTGTTTTACGATGGCTTTAATGGCTCCGGTTTCCGGATGAAAAATTACCCCCTGCGCAGGGTCGGATAGTACAGTGGCAGGCAAACTAAAAATTTTACCAAACTGTGCAATTTGCACACGCCCGGTGTACATGCTTTGGTTTCCATAGGTTAAATTTACTTGTGCTGTACCCGGTATCCGGTAAAACAGGCCTGCACTTGCTACGGGTTTAATTATGGTTCCTTTTTTATCACGCTCGGGTTGCAAAGGGGTGTCAGAAATGGTTACCGAATCTGTTATGGCGATGTTTAAAAATACAGGTTCGCCGCTAAAATCGTCTTTTGCCACCATGCCTTTGTATTTGGAAAAGCGGAACAATAATTCGCGATTGGTTTCCTGTGTTGGTAAAAAGTGAACCTGCTTTTCTTCCACCGAGTGAATTACCTTTCCTTTGAACAATTCCAGAAACTGTTGCTCCAGGTTGTCCAGCTTGCTCAACGCCAGCTCCATGGCTTTCCCATCGGCCGGTGCATGACTGGCTTCGCCCGATAACAATAGCGTGCGGTTTTCGCGAATACGTGCAATATAAGCGGCCGCTTCTTCTGCCTTTTTGGCTGTAGAATTTGCTACAAGCATTTCTTCGGTATACGGAACAAAATCAAATGTAGCCACATGGGCCTGCAGTTCAATTTCTTTGATCATTTCCTCGTGGGCATCTGCCTTAAAATAGTTCACCGCTTCAATGCATCCATTGGCACTTTTCACCACGTACGGTGCAGCTACATTTCCCGAGTAACGAATTAGAAAGTGATTTTCAGCATCGGGAATCCCGAAAGGATGTACGGATACCTGCACCATGTCCCATTGCACCTCATTTTCTGTAATTACATCTTTTAATCCGAGGTAACGCTCGGAGTATTGGTAAAACGGGCCGCGAATGTATTGGGTTCTTTCGGCCAGAATCTGAATTTCCAATTCAGTTTTTGGCAGGGCATACACTATTCCGCGGGTGGATGGGTTTCCTATTTCGGCAAGCGGTAGCACCTCAAACGTTCCCTTCGTTTCATCCGGTTTGGTTTTTGCCTCAACCTGTGCCGTTACCATCACGCTGCAAAGCAGCAAAAATCCAAAAAGTTTATTCATCGATTGTATGATTTTGTTTCATGTAAAGCAGTGTGCAATATTTAAAAAAAACCGCAAACTAAAGGTACTTTAGCTAAAATTAAGATTTACGGATCGCTCTAAATGCTTTGCCCGTTTTTGCAATAATATCAGAAGCAGTTAAACTCTCCACGGCATTCTTTCGTGTATACAGATCGCCGGCTTTGCCGTGCAACCACACACCTAAAACGGCCGCTTCGGTAGGTGAATACTGCTGACACAGTAGACTCAGCAACATACCTGTTAACACATCGCCACTGCCTGCCGTTGCCATGCCCGGGTTGCCTGTTGAATTAAAGCAGCAAATGCCGTCGGGGGTTGCCACCGAGGTATATGCCCCTTTTAATACCACAATTACCTGGTATTTTTTAGCAAATTCCATTTGCAAAACGTGGCGCTCGCAGGCTGTTTTCACCGTATGGGTAAGGCGCTCAAACTCCTTGGGGTGCGGGGTTAAAATGCTGTTTTCGGGGATATGGTGCAGCCACTCTTTTTCGTCGGCTAAAATATTCAAGGCATCGGCATCAATAACCATAGGGCGGGTGGTTTCCAGCAAAAGGTTATACAGCATTTCCCGGGTGTTGGATTTGGTTCCCAGACCCGGTCCAACGGCAATGGCTTCAAATTCATTCGGAGACGGGAATTCTGAAATTAAATAATCCGACCTGTCAATGTTAACCATGGCCTCGGGTACGGCCGTTTGCAAAATGCCGTATCCGGTGTGCGGTACCTGCACCGTCAGCAGCCCCAAACCCGATTTTAATGCGGCA
>JAUIMD010000033.1 GCA_030433225.1 Bacteroidia bacterium | reverse complement strand
TTCCGGAGTAAAAACTCCCGCAACCCATTTATCGGGGCAGTACGGCATATTTAATTTCCGTGGCGTAATTGGTGTAATGCACGTATTTTTTATTGTTCATCCAAAGTAAAACGGGGGTGTTTTCAGCATTTCCGCCACGAGGAAAATAGGGACGTACATTGTCGTTTACCGACTGTTGGGTAATGGGGGTGATGCTCCAGGTTTTTTGTTCGGCATCCAGGGTAAAGCGTTCAATTTCAAAGGTTCCATCCACTTCACGCGATACAAATACCTGTTTGGTATTGGATGGATTCACGGTTAATCCACCGGAGTAATGGGGTTCGCGTTCCCTTTCGCTTTCGGGGGTTTGAGGAAACCATTTGCCGGCATTGCAAATTTCCACATCAGTCCATTGTGAGCCATTGTAGGTAGCATAGTGGTAAATATGGGTTTCTTCGTTGGGATACCGCGCATATAAAACTACAGGATTGCCGCTGGCATCGGCGCAAATATCGTATACCCAGGCACGTCCTTCTTCTTCCGAGGCCTGGTATAACAGGCTCGCATCTTTGGGTTCAAATGGAGCATCTTGCAGACTGCATATTACACTGCCATCCACCCGATAAAAAGCCCCTTGCTCGTAATACGCATAGTACACCGAATTTAAAGGTTCCACCCGGGGGTGCCCGTCGGTAAACACAATGTGGATGCGGGAATTTCCATCCGAATAATATTTTACATAAGGCCTGTTGCCCTGGTCAAATGGAAAATTGGTGATAAACACCCTGGCTTTGGTAAAGGAGTGTCCGCCATTGTCTGACCACATTACGTTGGGTTTAAAACCGGTCCAGCGACCAAACACATACAAGCGGTTATTCTCGGCCTTTAGGGCGTAAGGGTTGGCATATGTGGTGGTGTAGCGGGGAAACTTTTCCAACTCGGCAGAATCAATGGGATTGGTTTCTTTATGCAACGTTACGGCCGCAAAGCCATTCGAAAAATCCAGCATATCCTGGTAAATGCCAACCGGAATGTGTTTGGTGTAGAATGCCTGAACTTCACCATTCACCGCTACAAAAGCCGGATTGTCATGATCGTCTACTTCCAGTTTTTCCATTAAAGGGATGGAAGCTATTTTTCCATTCTCCGGATTCAAAGCTGCAGCTTCAATGGATCCATCTTTGGTTACCCAACCGGTTACCACTGAATTGCCGTGGTATATGGCCCGCGGGTCAGAAAACCAGCACCAGGTGCCATCGTTGGTTACAGAAGGGTAGTTTTCGCCCGGTTGCGGACGAGGCGTTTGTGTACAGGCCATTGCCGCGAAAAGCAAAGGCAACAGCATCCAATTACGAAGAGTGTACATTATGCAGTTGTTTTGTTTGTTTTAGGAAAGCGTTTTTCTGAATAAATCATTATCGCAATGGCCAAAACTAATAAAATTATTCCGGCTACGTATGTAAAACTGAATCCATACCACTCGTATAATTTTATACCAATTATGGGGGCAAGCAAGGCCCTGGCGCCGGTTAAAAACAGGTGTACCGACTGGTAATCAGCGGCTTCGTGGGGTTTGCAAAAGTAGCTGCTGCCAATTCCCCATAAAATGGGCATGCTCGACATAAAAATGCCCTTGAACACTACCGCCAACAACATCATGTAATAAATTTTAATGCCTAAAACTTCGGTATGTGCCGGGTAAAATTCGGTAAGCATGGTGAATAAAATAAACAGCAGCAGGGAGCCAAAGGTGAGAATGCCAAACCGGCGTGGGTCACGCGACCCGATTATGCGTCCAAATATCGGGAGCAAACCGATGGCAATAATGTTAAAAGCGTTGTTGTAAAATGCTACACTGCTGTAATTGAGGTTTAAAGCCCGTTCGTAAAATATGGTTATTACAGCGTGGGTACTCATCCAGGCAAATCCGTACACTACAAATCCCATTTCTAAATGGCGGAAGGGAATGTTGGTTCTTAATATCTCCCAAATCCGTTTAAAAGAGCCTATTAGGGTTGTAAACACAGATCCCTGAACCGGCTCAGTTTTTTGGATAAAATTTATTTTAGTCAACTGGAAAATGGAAATTACACCCAGGATACCCATGAGCGGATAAAAGTATTTGTAGGAATTCGGATTCCAATCCAGCAGCAGGCCGGTGCTAAAGGTGGCAATCAGGGTCACAATTTTATTGACCGAAAGGGAGTAGCTAAACAAGCGCCCAAAATGAGCCTCGCTGTAATTTCCTTTCAGGTACTGATTTATGGATGGAATTACGACAATTTTTGAAAGGTAAAACAACAGAAAAACCGATAAAAACAACAGGTGAAAAGTGGGGGGAAGCCCCTCGTCACTTACGCTTGGAAAAAATGCCAACCCAACCAGGGGAAGGCGAGTGATGGTGCCAATCGTACGCAATAGAACTTTTCGGTTGGTGTAGCGGCGCATCAGTTCGTTGGCCAGCATGGCAAACAAAAATACCACCATGCTAAACTGAAACAGAAAGGCCAGTTGTACATTGCTTCCCTTCAGCGACTTAATAAAAATAAATTCATTCAGTATAAGGGCACCAGCAGCCAGCCCGTCTATGGCGCTGTAAAACAGGTGGTAGCGAAATGTTTTTGCTTCGTTAGGGGTGAGTTGCTGTAGAACTTTCATGCGTGTAATTGAGCGCACAAAAATAGGCTTTTCAGCTGGAACTGTCGAACAATTATCCGGTCTTTTCCAGGTTTTTTGCGCGCTGTTAAGGGGTGTGAAATGAGCCCGGGAAGCATGTTATTTATATTGCATCCAAAAGGAATTTTAGGTTCATTTAACCTTCGAATCGTTCTATGTTTATATGACCATTCTTGAGTTGAAATCTACCAAAATACGTGATTTGTACGGGCCTGATTACAAGGGTGCATTTTCCTGTTCCCTTAGGTGTTTGCTGGGGTGTATTCTCCTTTGTTTATGCGTGCCCATGTTAATGGCAACGGAGCCATCAATTGAAACCTTGCGAAAGACCTACCCCGACAATACTTACGTTATAAAAAAAGCGGATGTTAAGGTATTCATCGATATGGACGGATCTACCCACATCCCTCGGGTAAGGCGAATCATGCAACTTGAATTTTTAAGTTTAAAAAACAATACCCGGGTAGGAAATACCTTTTACCACACCAACAACTCCACCCTTAAAAAGGCAAAAGGAGCTAAATTTACCCTCACCAGCGGGGATGTGAACGATGATATGATTTTTCACTCTGACCTACAGTTTGCCAGCTTTTCAAAAGTATTGAAACAGGCGGGGGAACTGGCACTGCTGGAGCTGACAGAAGAATTTAAAGATTTCAGGTTTTATACCGCAGAGACTTTCGCCTATCCCGTTCCAACCCTATCCAAAACGGTAACAATCAAGGTGGATTCTTCCATCCACCTGAATACCCACCTGTTTAATACCGAAGCGCTGGAGCTGAAACAAACGCATACAAAAACTGCCCATGAAACGTATCGGCTGGAGGTGTTAGCCATGAAAAACGTACCGCCCTTAACCAAAGAGGAGGCGGCAACATCCATCCGTAGCAACTATCCGCACGCCCTTATACAAGTGCAGCACTATACTGACCGCAATGGGGTGCAACATCCTGTTTTTAATACTACGGATGCTTTGTATGCCTTCAATAAAAAATATGTTGCCCAAACGCATAACGATACGGCCCTGTTACGGCCTCTGCTGCAAACGATTGTAGCCGATTCAAGGGATACCGTTGAAAACGTAAAGCGCATGTATAAATGGGTGCAGGAAAAAATTCGGTACATTGCTTTTGAATATGAAATGGCAGGCTTTATTCCCGAAAGTGCTAACGCGGTAGTGGCTAAAACCTATGGCGATTGTAAAGGGGTTGCTAACCTGTTAAAAACCTTTTTAACCATGCAGGGACTGGATGCACGTTTGTGCTGGATAAATGCCACGGGCGACCCCTACGATTACAGCATTCCGACCATTGCAATTGATAACCACATGATTTGTGCCTGGATGCGGAATGGCACCCCCGTATTTTTAGACGCAACCGCAAGCAATAACAGCCTTGAATTTCCACCCGAAAAGTTGCAGGGACGGCAGGTGTTAATTGAAAATGGCGAAAGCTATGTTATCACGCATGTACCCTTGTTGCAGATCATTTCCAATAAAGCGCAGTACAACTTTAAAATGGCTGTACAGAGCCAAAGATTAAGCGGAAATATGGAAGCCACTTTTTATGGAAACAGAAGGGCGGCCATGGAGTCCTTTTTGAAACAAACCAATGCCACCGAAAAAGATGTAATCAACCATGCCATTATGAACCGTTCGGTTGAATTGAAGTGGGAAAACCAGGACAACCTTACCTTTGAGGGAGACTCGGTACTGGCGTATGCGAGTGCGGTTCAGTTCACAGGGCACTGCCACCGCTATGGCGATGAAATGTTTGTAAAATTGTGCCCCATGCAAAACCTGGAGTTGGTTCAATACGACAGCGCCCGGTATTGCGACGTGGATTTGCAGTTGCGCGACTACATTGTGTATGAGGTAGACCTTAAAATTCCGGACGGATACCGGGTAAAAAGCATTCCTGACAGCATCACGGTGCCTTCGCCGGTAGGGAGTATTGCGTATGCCTATACGGTTACCGACGAAAATACTGTACGGTATCGCCGAACCTATTCCTGCAATAAAACGGTTTTAAAAAAAGAGGAAATACCGGATTGGAATGCCTTTGTGCAATCGGCAAAAGGTGAAGATAATAAACGACTGGTGTTCACTAAAATCAAGCCATAAAATCCTATGAAAAACAATCAGATCAATCCATTGACCTTATGCTTGTTACTGGTGCTTTTGCCGCTTTGGGGCAAGGCCACGCAACTGGTAGAGTGTGATTTTACGCAAAGCAACAAAGAACGTGCAGCCTTTTATAAAAACATGCTGTGGAATACACCCCAACCTGAGTTTTCAGATACCCTTGTTCCACCTCAATGGCGCAATGAGTCGCAGGTGATGCTTTGTAGCAATTCGGAGGTTTTGTATGCGTATTACATGGCAAAAATGACGTTTGTATTGGTGGAGCACAGCAGGGTTAAACTGCAGGATTTAAATGCTGTAAGTCGGTATTCTGAGTTTTCATTTCGCGATAATTATAAATCCAGAGGCTGGTTTAATAAGGTAAAAGCAACTTTCCATGTAGGGTTTAAAATAGTAAAGCCAGACGGGACCGAACACGAGGTGGATATTAATGAGGCGGTAGAAACCAATATTCAACAAGGCAGAAAAGAGGAAACGATGAATAAAATTGCCATTCCGGGATTGGAAATGGGTGACATTGTAGACTTCTATTACATTGCTGAAATCAAATTCCCTGTGTCTCAATATTATGTGCAGGATCCTGAATTCTTTCCGTTAGTGGATGAGTTTCCCATAAAAAAGCAATACCTGACTTTGCACATTGGCCCCAGTGTTTACTTAAATGCCCGTTCGGTAAATGGGGCGCCAAAGCTTAAGTTAAGCCATGAAAACATGTATTTTTCATCGTACCAACTGGTGGACTCCATGCGCAACAAACTTACGGACAACGTGCACTTTCGCATGGCAACAGAACTGCCCCACCTGAAGTATCATGGGTACTACGTAAATACTACTTTACGCCCTAAAAAGCCAGGAAATGTTGAGCTGTTTATGTTGGGGGATCGGGTAAAATACAAAGATCACCTGCATACGGATGACCTGAAGGAGCTGACCGTTTTTCTTTCCAAAGACAAATCCAGTTACTGGGGAGGCACAACAGATGTATATGCGAGCTACATAAAAGCCACCAACAGGTACCTGAAAAGCAAGTTTGACAAAACCCAATTCAATCAAACAGAGTTGGTGAAGGAAGCCTATTATTTTTTACGCGAGTACAATTTTAGAACCCAATTATTAAGGATTGCTTCCAACGGTAAAATTTCCCCTTCCATATACGCCCCTCCGCTGGAATTGTTTTCGGCCAATCATGTGCTGGCAACGGTGTATAAGGAATGGGGGGTGCCCTTTAATTTTGTGTATACGGTTCCCAATTCCATGTCGAAACTGGACGACTGGTTGTTTTTAAACGAGCTGGTACCCCTGTTGGAAGTAATGCCCGACAAGGATACCCTGTTGATTGCCGACATTGGCAAAGAAAGTTTTATTAATTATTTGCCACACGACTATAGTGGAAACAAGGCCTACCGGATTAATGTATTTGATAAGGAAGGGAAGTTTCTCAGAAAAGGGGGTACTATGGAGCCCATCGTATTGAAAAAGAATACACCGGATGACTTTAAAAGTCAGGTAAACATCCACATGCGCGTCACAGATTTTTCATCCCCCGTACAATTAAATTTTGAGTATCAGGTGAAAGGAGGCGAAAAAGTGTTGTGGGACACCCTGATGGTTTCGGCGTACGATTCGTACCGGGAGCAGCGGTCAGACTATTCCCGCTACATTGTATCCCCGGCCATCGATCATTCAAAATGGGCATATACCATGTCGGGGCTAAATGAGTATCAAGTGCAATTTGAAGAGCAGCGCCGGCAAAGTGTATCTGATTTTATGCGGCTTAAACTCGGCAACCAATCTTTTACCCTTGACAGTATATATGTGAACAACATTGGCCGATGGGAGCCTAAGCCCGACCTGGAGTTTGGTTATTCGGCAACGGCAACCCAGGTGTGTACGCCCATTGGTGAGCGTTATTTGCTGGATGTTGGCAGCATGCTGGGCAATAAATTTATCCCTACTCAACTGGAAGACAGCGTGACCTTCGATTTTCAAACCGGTGGGCCGTATGAGGTGAGCCAAACCCTGCGCATTAGTTTGCCAGCCGGGTACCAGGTGAAGGATGTGGAAAGCTTGCAAAAGCATTTTGAAAATGAATGCGGAATTTTGCACATTTCAGCCAGTTATAGTCAGGGTGAATTGATGGTACAAACCCGAAAAGCAGCAAAGCACCGCTTTTACCCCCGCCAGAAATGGCCGGCTTACACTGCTTTTTTAAACGCAGGGGTGCAAATGGCGCAAATGCAGGTAATTGTAGAGCCGCAGTAAATTAACGAACCAATTGCGCTAACTTGCCCTTATTCAAAATTTTAACCTCTTTCCCCTTGGTTTGGATAAACCCTTCGTCGTTCATTTCGCGCAGGGTGCGGCCTAACGAGGGGCGGGTTACGCCAAACATTTCTGCCAGTTCGTTTTGTGTAATGGGGAGTTTAAATTCCAGGGAATTGTGTTTTTTAATTTGCTCCATCAGAAAATGCGCAATTTTACCTTTAATGCTGCTTAAACCGAGTATTTTCATTTGCCGGGATAAGAACTGTGCCCGGTTCGCCATAATGTCCAAAAAGTTTTGCAGTACCACCGGGTTCTTCGAAAACAAATCCAGCAAACCCTGACGGGAAATCATCAATACCCGGGTATCTTCCTGTGCCACCACACTCACAGGTAAACGGTTGTTTTCGCCAAATAAAAACACCGTTGCCACCGTGTTAGGTGCCTTAATGTGCTCCACCCTCAAGATGCGACCATCGTAATCCATCATTTCTCCAACCACCGATCCGTGTACAATTATCATTAACGAATGAAGGGTGTCGCCCTGTGAAGCAACAATATCACCTTTCGCAAAATTGCGAACCTTGTGTTGCGAATTTCGAATAATAACACCAATCTCATATGGCTGTAACCGTTTAAACAGCGAGTTCTCGCCAAGGGTGTCGGCATAATCCAAAAAACAAAACTGGCACGCGTCGTTGCACGGTGCTATGGATTGATATTTTTCCGGGAAATTTTCCATTTGTAACATATGATACAGGCTGGTTGCAAAGCTAACCATAATTTTGTCATCAACTAAAGCGCAAAGCTTTGCAGAAACGAATATCAGCGAATTAATAAAACAATAGAAACTTTAAACTTGTGGATTATGGTACGCGACATGGTAAAGATAGACGAGGATTTATGCAACGGATGTGGGGTTTGTATTCCTGAATGTCACGAAGGTGCTTTGCAAATAATTGACGGCAAGGCACGTTTAATCAGTGATTTAATGTGCGATGGTTTGGGAGCCTGTTTAAATCATTGCCCGCAGGGAGCCATGACCATTGAAAAAAGGGAAGCCGAACCCTACAATGAAACCAAAGTGATGGAAATAATGGTAGGCAAGGGAATAAACACGGTAATCGCGCACCTTTCGCACCTGAAAGACCACAAGGAGTTTACGTATTTAAAGGAGGGCGTGGCCTACCTTAAGGAACATGCCGATTCCCTGAGTTTTGACGTGCAACAGGTGCTTTCAACCGTACACAATGGGGGAGAGCAACCCGCAACGCGCCCCACTGCAGTAAAACACCATGCAGGAGGTGGATGCCCCGGTTCGCAGGAACGTGTTTTTAAACCGGTTGCCATGGCGCAGCAAAATACAGTTTCCGGTGCTTCAGAGTTGCGTCAGTGGCCCGTACAACTTCACCTGGTGAATCCCAATGCAGGTTTTTTTCAAAAAACAGACGTGGTACTGGCAGCCGATTGTGTGGCATTTTCGTTGGGAGACTTCCACAGCAAATGGCTCAAAGGAAAAGCTTTGGCGATTGCCTGCCCAAAGTTGGATATGGGGCAGCAGGAATACCTGCATAAGCTGGTTACCATGATTGACGAGGCACAAATAAATACCTTAACCGTAATGATTATGCAAGTGCCCTGCTGCAGTGGTTTATTGCAATTGGCAAAAACTGCTGCCGAACAGGCCACCCGAAAAATTCCGATAAAGGCTGTTGTTGTAGGGCTTGAAGGGGATATTTTACAGGAACAATGGGTATAAAGCCTTTTTAATAAGGGTTTAATTTCCACATTTACATTAAGTGTATTAAATAATTAAAGGGCCAATAAAAGCTGTCTTAGGCGATAGCTTTGCCCAATTTTTACCATATAAAAAAAAGAAAAACGACTTAAATGAGCATGTTTTGTTACCAATGCCAGGAGGCATCAAAAGGAGTAGGGTGTACCGTTCAGGGGGTGTGTGGAAAAACACCGGAAGTTTCCAACCTGCAGGATTTATTACTGTATGTTGCAAAAGGAAATTCAATTTTGGCCAATGAAGCCCGGAAAAAAGGGATTAATACACCCGAGCAGGACCTGTTTGTAATGGAAGCCTTGTTTGTGACCATTACCAACGCTAACTTCGACGATCAGAAAATTATTGAAAAAATAAAAGCCGGTATACAAACCCGCGATGCACTGTACACCACGCTGGCAAATGCAGGGCTGGATTTGCAGCAACTTCCTGAAAACGTTCGGTGGAAAGCTGCCAATGCCGAAGGAATTAAAGCAAAAAGTAACCTGGTTGGTATTTTAACAATCGATAATGAGGATATAAGGTCGCTCAAAGAATTGCTGACCTATGGGTTAAAGGGGATGGCAGCCTACGCAGAACACGCTCATAACCTTGGGTTTGCAAATGCTGAGGTGTTTGCCTTTATGCACAAAGGTTTAGCAGCTACAACAAATGAAAATTTGTCGGGTGATGAGTTAACGGCACTGGTGCTGGAATGTGGAAAATTTGGGGTAGATGTTATGGCCTTGCTGGACGAAGCCAATACCACGCGCTATGGAAACCCTGAAATAACGGAGGTAAACATAGGAGTGCGCAACAATCCGGCTATTTTAATCAGTGGTCATGATTTAAAAGACATGGAAGAGCTGTTGGCGCAATCCGAAGGTACGGGAGTAGATGTGTATACACACAGCGAAATGTTACCCGCCAATTACTATCCGGCCTTTAAAAAGTACAGCCATTTTGTGGGAAATTATGGCAATGCGTGGTGGCAACAGAAACAGGAATTTGAACGTTTCAACGGCCCCATCCTGTTCACCACCAACTGCCTGGTTC
The DNA here is from genome assembly GCA_030433225.1 of Bacteroidia bacterium. Classification (GTDB taxonomy): domain Bacteria; phylum Bacteroidota; class Bacteroidia; order Bacteroidales; family UBA5342; genus JAUIMD01. The sequence continues at coordinate 998 of JAUIMD010000033.1, read as the reverse complement.
CTCCGTCCCCATCCTATAAAAACAGGGTGTATACTACAGGTGCTGCCGGATTTACCGATTGTAAACATATTGCAGACCGCAAAAACGGGCAGCCTAAAGATTTTTCAGCCCTTATTGCGCACGCACAAACTTTGCCTGCCCCCACAGCCATTGAAGAAGGAAGCATTGTAGGCGGGTTTGCCCATAACCAGGTAATGCAACTGGCCGACAAGGTAGTGGATGCTGTTAAAACAGGAGCCATACGCAAATTTCTGGTTATGGCCGGATGCGATGGCCGGATGAAAAGCCGCGACTACTATACGCGTTTTGCGAAAGAGTTGCCCAACGACACGGTCATATTAACTGCAGGATGTGCAAAATATCGCTACAACAAATTACCTCTGGGTGACATAAACGGCATTCCACGTGTATTGGATGCCGGGCAATGCAACGATTCGTACAGCCTGGCGGTTATTGCCCTTAAGTTAAAAGAGGTGTTTCAACTGAACGATATAAACGAGTTGCCCATTGCTTACAACATTGCATGGTACGAGCAAAAAGCGGTAATCGTGTTGTTGGCGCTCCTTCACCTGGGCGTTAAAAATATTCATCTTGGGCCAACGCTTCCTGCCTTTTTATCGCCCAATGTGGCTAATGTACTGGTGGAAACTTTTGGGTTAAGTGGAATTACTGAAGTAGATAAAGACATAGAGCGCCTCGTAGGTGCAGTGTATGTATAATTAAAAATCAGACACCATGATAGAAGTGAATTTAAACATTGGGAAGGTAATAAATGCATCTGAAGATGTGCAGTATGCCAAAGATGCCATTGTGAGTAAAACCCTGATCAAAAAAGAAAAAGGCACCGTAACCAGCTTTGCTTTTGACGAAGGACAGGGACTGAGTGAACATACCGCACCGTTTGATGCTATGGTACACATCCTGGCAGGTGAAGCAGAGGTAATTATTGGAGGCAAGGCGCATACGGTTAAAAAAGGGGAGTTTATTATAATGCCGGC
>JAUIMD010000594.1 GCA_030433225.1 Bacteroidia bacterium | reverse complement strand
CCCTGAAATATACCAACCGGGAAGTATACAAGGAAATTGCCAAAAAACTGAACGAAACCAAAAGGTCGCGAGAGCAGTACATCAACGAATTTATCAATCCACTAAAAGAGCGGCTGGAAAATGCCGGATTTAAGAATTTTGAAATAAAGGGAAGAACCAAAACCATCCATTCCATACTTAATAAAATAAAAAACCAGAACACTACTTTCGAGAACATATACGATTTGTTTGCCATTCGGGTTATTTTAGACTCAGAACTGGAGAATGAGAAGGCAGATTGCTGGCGCGTATATTCCTTTGTTACCGAAAAGTACCAGCCCAACCCAAAACGTTTGCGCGATTGGTTGTCCATTCCCAAAAGCAATGGGTACGAGTCGTTGCATACCACCGTAATGGGGCCAAAAGGGAAATATGTGGAGGTGCAAATACGTACCCGCCGTATGGACGAAATAGCCGAAAAAGGTTTTGCCGCTCACTGGCGTTACAAGGGAATTAAGCAGGAACAAGGACTGGACGACTGGTTAACAAACATTCGCGAAATTATTGAAAACCCCGATAAAAGCCCTGTGGATGTAATTGACGATTTTAAGCTGGGCCTTTACGAGAAAGAAGTTTTTGCTTTCACCCCTAAAGGCGATTTGCGCAAATTGCCCAAGGGAGCTACCGTACTCGATTTTGCGTTCGATATTCATACCAAAGTGGGAAGCAAATGCGTGGGAGCCATCATTAACGGTAAAAATTACTCCATCCGCCACCAAATTGAAAACGGTGACCAGATACAGGTGTTAACGGCCAACAACCAGGAACCCAAAAAAGAGTGGTTGAAAATTGTAACCACATCCCGGGCAAAAACAAAAATACGGCAGTCGTTGAAAGAGGCCATGGTAAAAGAGGCCGACCTGGGGAAAGAATTGCTGCACCGACGCCTTAAAAACTGGAAGATTGAGCTGGATGAGTCGCTGTTAAACCGTTTTGTAAAGCTTAAAAAGCAAAACAGCGCCACCGAGTTTTTCTTTAACCTGCACAAGGGGCTAATTGATGTTAACGAGGTGAAAGAGTTTTTTTTGGAGCACACCAAAAAACCTCAGGAAGCATTGGCTGCACCTATTGACGAAAAAGCTGCGGAAAATTTTGCGGTAAGTCACCACGAAGAAGATACCGATGACGATGTGTTGGTAGTGGATCAGCACTTAAAAGGCATTGAGTATTCGCTGGCCAAATGTTGTTCGCCCATTTATGGAGACGAAATCTTTGGTTTTGTAAATTCTCAGGGGGGATTTAAAATTCACCGGAAAAGCTGCCCCAATGCCCCCCAAATGATTGAACGCTTTAACTACCGTATTATTCGGGCTGAATGGTCGGGCAAGTCAACCTCGCAATACGAGGCGGTTTTGCGCATAACGGGCACGGACGATATTGGCATTGTAAGCAACATATCCCAGTTAATTTCCAGCGATTTAAAAGTGAAAATGCGCTCCATAAATATTGATTCGAAAGATGGAATTTTTACCGGAAACATAGTGTTGTACATTACCGACCTTAACCACCTGAAAATGGTGATGAAAAAAATAGGCGACATTAAAGGGGTGATGGACGTGCAGCGCATCGATAGGGGATAACCCTTTTGCCGGTAATAAAATTCGACTGTATATAAACCCAAAATAACAATGAAACATGTTTTAATGGTTGGCATGCTGGCAGCTTTGTTTGCGTGCACAACCCATGAATCTACAAAGCAAATGAGTCATAACAATTTAAATTTTAAGGTGCCGGAAGGTGTCATGACTCCCGAAACCTTATGGTCGTTCGGGAGAATCGGTAACGTGGTACTATCGCCCGATAAATCTACGCTGGCATATACCATTTCGTGGTACAACATTGCTGAGAATAAAGGATACAGCGAAATTTACACGCAACGGGTGGAGGGCGGAAAGCGCGTGCAGCTCACCGAAACCCCTGAATTTAACGAGTCAAATGTGGTGTGGCGTCCTGATGGAAAAAAAATCGGGTATTTGTCGGCTAAAAGCGGCTCCAACCA
>JAUIMD010000032.1 GCA_030433225.1 Bacteroidia bacterium | reverse complement strand
TGGATAGCAATACCCCTGAGAAAAGGATTTTCTGGATACCTTTCCACAGCCTTCACAAATGATTTTTCCACGAAAGCGCAAGGCCACCTCTTTTCCAATAAGCGCATTCACACTGCTTTCTTCAGCGTTCTTTTTATCCCAAAAATACTGAACAGGACTTCCATTCCTGACATTCATTTTTCGGAGTACAAATTCTTCCATGGGGTTACTCTTTTGTAAGTTTTAACAGGTAATAATTAAATATATTGCCGGTGGTATACTGTACTGTTTTTTGAGTTGTAAACCCCCGTTTTGAAAAAAGAGCTTCATAATCGGCCAGCGACATTTGTACCGGATGCAATAAATCCATGTGAATTGTTTGAAATATTTTTTTCAAAAATCCGTGTCGATGCCCATCAATCCCCACCAGCAAGGTTCCCCCGGGCCTGAGGCAGGCATACAGTTTTTGCACGCTCACCTCGATGTCCCTAAAATGATTAATGGCATTCAAGCAGTACACATGGTCGTAGGTTTGGACCACATCAAAATCCTCGAAGGGCTGTGCAAAGAAATGTACTTCCGGATAATTATTTTGGGTAAAAAAATCAATGGCGGACTCATACTGGTCCAACAGGGGATCAACCGCCTGCACCCGATTTCCATCCATAACGGTATAAATGCCGGATGGACCGCAACCTACATCCAGCACATCCTTATTAACCGGGGCAGAAATATCGGCGGCTGCCAGTATTTTTTGCCAGTAGTCCTTTTTATTTCCGAGGTATTCTTTCCCTAGCTTTTTTTGGTAGTTTTTCCACCAGCGTACTTCCAGGTACTGGGCTAATTTCCATTTATATGACATTGCATGATGGGGCTAAAGAGATAAAAAAAAGCCTGCTCATCTTATATGTAAAGACAGGAGCAGGCCAATATTTTTTGTGACATTTGCCACACACCTTATAACTAAGAGCGTTTTTCTTTAATTCTGGCTTTTTTACCGGTAAGACCTCTTAAGTAATAAAGTTTAGCTCTACGCACTTTACCTACTTTATTTACGGTAATGCTTTCGATGTTTGGTGATTCGAATGGAAAGATTCTTTCCACACCCACCTGTGCATCTGAAATTTTACGAACGGTAAAACGTTTTTTAGAACCGTGACCTTTAATTTTAATCACTACACCTCTAAATTGCTGAACACGCTCTTTGTTTCCTTCTTTAATTTTATAGGCAACAGTAATGGTATCTCCCGGCTTAAAGCTTGGAAAATCCAGTTCAACAGCAAATGACTGCTCTGCAACTTTAATTAAATCCATGATATAACTCTTTAATTATTAATTGATTCCGCAACATAACAGGTAACTCTTTCCTGACAGCGATTACGAAACAGGGCTGCAAAGATAGCATATCTTTGAGATTATCAAAAGGTTTGTAAAAGAATAAATTACCGAACTATTTTGGGTGCATTGGTTCCCGGCACTTTAACATTATCGAAGTACTGATTGCTGGGCATACGCTGCCAGCGGTACCGGTTCGAGGGCCTTGAAACGCCGGTGTTGCGGTTTTTCTTTTTGTAGGCCATGCGATAGCGTACCCCTATTTTAAAGGAAGCAAATCCATCGTTGGATGTATAAACGGGTCCCATGCCATCGCTCTTGAATTTATCAGGACCGTTGTGGTTGGGGTCGTAGTATATACCGGGCACCCGATCGTAATAATGGTGTTCATATCCATCCAAACGGGATGTTAGCAGAAAATTGTACGAAACATCCAGTTTCACAAACCAATGCTGCGATAACTTGTAATCAAACATCAATCCACCGTTAAAATACAGCGTATTTCCAAAGCCATGGTTATCGATGCCGTGTGTATTTACGGTGAATGGAATTTGACCGTGATCGGCGCCGGTTGTCCCATCCTCGTACACCAGGTACTCCACCCCTTCCAGGTAGCGATTGGTTTCTTCGTAGGTAAGAAAACCGCCTCCGCCGTAAGCGCCCCAAAACATGCGCCGGTGCTTGTTGTATTTAAAAAATGCGGTAGATAAATTCAGGTATAACGATGCCCCATATTGATTAAAGTCGGCTTTTCCCTGGTGGATGCGATTCTCATTTTCCACGTAGGTACCCTGAAGACTCCCTTTATCAAAGGAAAGCCGCACGCCCCAAAGGGAAAAAAACTCTTTATCCACCATTATGCCAAATGACGAGCCGGTATTGTCTTCGGGCCCGGCATCGCCATAAAATTTAGTAATACCTGCCGTTGGTGTGATGCTAATGCCATCACGAAAAGAGGCTTTTTCTTCGTACTGCCCAAACGCTTCGTTAAATCGAAATACGGACAGAATCAGGAATACGTATGGAATGAAGTGTTTTATATTCACGTTTATATGGTTAGCATAGCACTTTACTATTATAATAACACTATGAATTCAACCATTTTAAGTGCTGCATTAAAAGGTTATGATGCCCGTAAGAAGGGCTTTATGTACTAGTATTTGGGGCTACGGCTGCGCTCCATGCCATCAAAGCCTTTGAAACCCTTGTACTGACTGGGCAGCTCTTTCGGTTCGTAGATGTATTTCTTTTTACCGCCACCCGAAGATTTAACTCCGCCGCCAAACCGGTATTTTAAACCGCCATGGAAGGTAGCAACAATATCATAGCCTTTATAGGCAGCAGCACCGTGCTCTTCGTCCCAAATTCCATCAAGGCTATTGCTAAAGTCAGCAACGCCGGTAATGTCTATTAAAAAGGTAAGCTGCTCAAGCAAATGAAACTCCATTACCCCCCCTGCCGACAAAGCCAGCACATTGGATGTTCCCTCCCGAACAGTTTCGGAAGGCTGGGTATAGGCTACGGAGTAATTAGCGATAGAAAGGCCGGCACCCCCCACTACTTTAATATCGAACCAACGATCGGAATTTACTCCAAATACAATATTGGTGGCATGCACATAAAACAGGGGAGAAACAGCCGTGTATTTTGTAGAGCTGGAAAAAGGCGAATTACCACTTTTATAACGCTTGGTTCCGTTTAACGTCCCATTTTCCACTTTCAGCATAAAACCAATCCAATGGTACGGCTGAAAATCGAAGGATAATGCAAAACTGGACCCCATAATATCGTCGGGATAAGCATCACTCAGAAAGAAATTAACACCTCCCTGGGCTGAGACCCCATATTTAAATGCTTGATCCTGGGCATCAGCTTGTGTAGAGAGCATGAGAAATACGCCTAAAAACACCATAAAAATGGATGCCGTTAATCTTTCAGGTAAATATTTTTTCGCTTTCATAATTTATTTTCTGGTCTTAAATCTTGGTAACATGCAACAGTAACAGTTTTTTCTCAGGTTAAATTAGTTTGTTAAGTAAGCGGGCTTCGGTTTTCATACTTTCATTCACATCTACCTGACCTGCATTGCTTTTTAACATTGGTTTGATGTTTGTGCACAGTTCCGTTTGTTTAAGAGAACAATCCTGTTTCAATATAGTTCTTAAAAAATACATACATAAAAAAGGTTATGCATTTAATTTCAGTCAACTTACAGAAAAAGAATTTTTACTACACACACAAAACCCTAATTTACTTTCACTTACACGCCTGCATTCTTTCATTTTAAAATGCAGTGCTTTTTAGGTTAAACGCATTGACCCAGCACGCCTCAGAACTTTTTATAGCTCCGTTGTTTCTGCCAAATCAAATCTTTTAATTCAATTTTCAGTTCAATAACTGAGTTCAAATATAGAAGTTTATCCGGTGAAAAAAAACTTTATTTAATGTTTTGATAACATTATTTTAACTAAAAGCGCTTTTTAACTTTTCAACACCCAACACAAGCGCGGCACACAATACATAACATATTGCATATATGTTTGATTTTTCGGCATTTACAAAATGCCAGATTTGGAAGTTACCCCTACTAACGGGAGCTATCTAAATTGCGTATAAATTACAAGATTTGGGAAAGCCTGCTTCCACCCCGGTGCGATAATATGGCACAACACAGGTTGCTCTGAACATACATCAGGGGAATTAACACTTTTTTGCCGCCACCATATCCGACATTGCCATTTTAAACCATACAACAGAATCATTCCCCGCCAAACGCAATCCCATCTTACGTCTCATTTTGTGACTCTTAGCACTCCATATTCAATAAACAACACACTATTTAACGGGACTAAACCTCTGCAAAAATCCATTAAAAAACGTGCAAAACCCTTATTTGGCATGCATTTGGTCTTTCATTTGCAAAAGCTGTCATAAACACTAAAACAGCCGAAATGAATGCACAAGAATTCACATTTGATGCTTTATTGAAGTACAGTAAATTACATCATAGCGATAGCGAGATAGAACAGCTTTTGGAGTTTATAAAAGACTTTACATTAGAAATAAACGACATCGATTTGTCGTCTATCGCCTATGGTGGCACCCTATTAAATTAGCAGAGGTTTAAGTTGATTGATTGTTTGTTTAGGAGGTGGTTCGGTGCAAATCGGGCCACCTTTTTTTTTACACTCAGTCCACTTAAAATTCAACCATTATACCAATTGTTGGCAATACCGTTCCACTATAATTTTCGATGGACGACAGCACGTAGTTTCCATCCTCCACCATGTAATTTCCATCTCCATCTTTCTCCCGAATAATATAATCCTGCCCCTTGCTTTGGAAATTGTATACGTTTTGTATGTCCAGATAAAACATCAAACTCCATTTATTAAAGAAGTAGCGCTTATCAACCCGCACATCCAACTGATGAAAAGGATCAAAACGCTTTGCATTTAACTGATCAAAGTCATAATAAGGTCCGCCATTTGCATTCCACGCTTCCACATTGGCCGATTTTTCCAGGTCGTAAGGTGTATAAGGTAAGCCCCCTACAAATCGCCATTTAAAACCTGCAGTCCAGTTTTTCTTCAGGTTTTTCGTTCCGGTTAACGTCAGCAGGTGTTTACTGTCCCACGACGATGGAATTTCTGTGCCGGCCACATCCGTAAACAAACTGCGCACATAAGTGTACGATGCAATCAAATTAAAACCGGGCTTGTTAATCCGGCTCAGCACTTCCACCCCTGTAGCCCGCCCCCGGCCGGTTGATTGCACCGGAACGGCTCCTGCCACGCTGCTGTAGTCCGCCCCCGAATTGGCCAGACTTGCCCCGGTTGTGAGGTCAATCGGGTACTGAAAATAATCTTTAAAAAACCCTTCCACCGAAAACAAATAAGCCGATTTCCACTTCTGCTCAACCCCCAGCACATAATGGTTGGCCCCAATGTACTGCACCGCCTCATTCACCAAACTCCCGTCCCCATTTCTGAACCCAAGTGTGGTATACGCGGGCAACTGATAAAAACGGCCCGTAGAAGCACTTAGCGATGTATTGGCAAAAAGCGCATACGATAGCGACAAGCGCGGACTCAACTGATTCAGGAGGTTAGCCATTTCATCGTTGTAGTTATTCCCATCTGCCCGTACGCCAAACGAAACCGTTGTGCGCCAATTGGTGAGGCGCTTGCTGAGCTGTGCAAATGCTCCATATTTCACCAACTCCAGGTTGGATTTATATTCAAAATCCACAACCTCATCATTTTGAAATACCTGCTGATACGTTTGGTTGTAATATTTAGCATACTCACTGTTGATGCCATAGTTCCATTTCCAGGTACCTTTGGTTTGCGTTATTTCGTATCGCAGTTTGTTTTCCCCCTCCGTCGATAAATAGTCGAACGCCTTGGGACGTGTCTCATCATTATCGGGATATTTGTAAAACTGGTTATTCAGCATGTTACGGCTCATAACAGCGGTGCTGTATCCATTTTTTAAAAAATGCTTCCAAACTACTCCAAAAGGATAACTCCACTGATTATTCACCGGAATTTGCGTAAGGATATACTCCTGCCCCGCATCAGGGTTTTCAATGCCATCGTTCAGGGTTAAGCGATCCAACGAGCCTATGCTTACTACGGTTATTTCATTGCGCGGATTGAGGCGGGTTTTGTACTTAAACTGATAATCGTTGAAGGTAGGCAGAAAAGGCAACCCAAGCGCGCTGAACAAAAACTGCAGGTACGACCTTCGGGCTGAAAATATAAAACTGCTGTTTTCTCCAACAGGACCATCCAAGGTTGCGGACACCTCACTGGCGCCCAGCGTACCCCGAAACTTTAGTTTATCCGGATTTCCATCCAACTGCGTAAACTCAAACATACCGCTTAACGCATTGTAACGGTCGGCAGGAAAAGCCCCTGAGTAATAATTAACGGAAGAAATAAAGTCTGCATTAATAATGCCTACCGGTCCTCCACTGGCTCCTTGCGTTGCAAAATGGTTCAGTACAGGAATTTCCACATCGTCCAGGAAAAAGCGATTTTCACTGGGGCCTCCACCCCTAACAATTACGTCGTTACGAAAAGCCGGAGTAGAACCTACACCGGGAAAACTTTGAATTACCCGGGAAATATCGCGGTTGGATCCCGGATTGGATTCGATTTCCTTTATCCCAATTCTTTGTAAGGATACCGGTGCCTCTTCCCTTTTTTCAAACGGATCAATGGTTACTGTTACTTCCTTTAGTGCGTACTCATTGGCCTTCAGACCAATTTCCACAAATTGCGTTTTTGCATTGCTTACCAAAATATCCCGGCTCAGGGCAACTTCGTAGCCTACGAATGAAGCCTGTAACACACGGTATCCGGGCTCGATACCTGAAATCAAAAAATTGCCTTCCTCATCAGAAACCGTACCTATAGTAGTACCCACCACCAACACATTGGCAAAGGGTATTCCTTCATTGGTATTCAGGTCGTAAATTCGACCTTTTACCGTTCCATCCTGCGCCAGTAAAGGGACGAGTACAACCTGCAACACCAAAATAACACTTGCCAGTACAACGCTTCGTTTCATCGTTTTAATTTTAGGATCGATTATATCGATTATTTTTTTGTTTAATCTTTAGCAAAGATAATTAAACACTTTAAATATTAGGACTCCGTTAAGGTTTTATAACGAAGCGGGGAAGTTTCCCATAAAAAACCACGCACCACTATGCTTATGGCAGAAAGGCTGTGCCGCTACTCTCACGACATAAATTGTTGTAAATTTGGTTGAAATGCCGCAAATATGAATAATTACAAATTAATTATTGAAAATCTCCAGTTTCTGGAACAGTTCCAGTCGCTTTACCCGAATGGCGATTTAAAGGCATATGCCTTGTGGCTATCCGACAAAATGCTGCAAACAAAAAAAACAGTTCAACTGGAACACACCCCGAATCATAGCCCTCAAAATACTGCACACACCCAAGAGTTTCCCGAAATAGAGATATCCACCCTAATAACCAACCTGTATCGTTTTGCACGTGGATACCTGAAAAAAGCACTTGAAAATACGGTTTTCAGAACGGTAGACGAATTTGGTTTTCTTTCATCGCTGATACAACACGAAAGCATGCTTAAAAGTGAACTCATTCAGGAGCATCTGATGGAGATCTCTTCCGGCACCGAGGTTATTAAGCGCTTGCACAAAATGGGACTCATCCAGGAGTGGCCTGATCCGCATGACGGAAGAGCCAAGCGAGTTTCGCTTACTGTGAAGGGCAGAAATGCCATTATTGCGGTGTTTGCCGACATGCACAAGGTGGCCAAAATTATGAACGGCAACCTCTCCCTGGAAGAGCAAAAACGCATTATTATTATATTGAACAAACTCAAAAACTTCCACACCCGTATTTTTGAAAACGAGAAAGACAAAAACCTCGATAATATTTTAAAGAACTACATTAAATAAACCCAACACCGGTTTTCTTTGTTAGTCCCAATACAACAAATAATCGGGCACACTCAGGCATGAAGGATAACTTTTTTTACGAAGACAACAAGGCCACCATACCCTCGGTGGATTTACAGCAAAACCAGGAAAAAACATCTTTCGCGTTTCGCACCATGCAGGAGATTGAAGCCAATGCCAGTGGCCACGTAGAGGTGCCTCATCGGCACAACTATTACACCATTATTTGGGCGAAAGAAGCCTGCGGCAAGCATTTTATCGACTACCGCGAATACCAGATCCAGCCCAACAAAATTTTCTTTGTAAGCCCGGGACAGGTACACCAGGTGATTACACATAAAAACTCTACCGGTGATGTAATAATGTTTACGCGCGAATTTTTAAACCGCTATTACATCAACGAGGAATTCATTTATAACCTGGGCTTGTTTGCCGATGTTCCGGACACTCCCCCTATTATTATTAATGAGGAAGGAGCAAAAATTCTGGAGTCCATCACCCAAAACATTGCCAAAGCCATGCACGAGAATGCCCCGTTTAAATACGAACGCATTGGTGCCTATGTAAAATTGTTTTTGCTGGAATGCAACCGTTACGCCATTATTCCGCGGGAAGATTTCCCCGAGTTTGACCAATCGGGACGCAGCATTGTAAAAACCTTTAAACAGCTGCTGGAAGAGAATTTTGAACACTGGCACAAGGTGAACGATTACGCCGCAAAACTCAACATCACCCCCGACTACCTTAACAATGTACTTAAAGCCGCCATTGGCAAATCGGCCAAGGAATACATTCAGCAGCGCATTATTTTGGAAGCCAAACGCCTGGGCGTACACACCAGCCTATCCTCCAAAGAAATTGCATTTCAACTTGGCTTTGAGGATCCCTCTCATTTTAGCCGGTTTTATAAAAACATCGAAAAAGAGTCATTTTCCAGCTTCCGCAACACACTGCACTCAGCAAGCTGACAAAAATATACCCCCGGTACATCCCCTTTTATTAACATCGCTTTACACTTGTTCGTTTTTATTACGATCCGGTTTTGCCGCAAAACGGATTTTGACAACACCTGCCCCGATTTTGACATTGCCGCCGCCTGACTTTCCCCCTACTTTTGTCATCAAATAATAACAACACCCCCGTATTCTTCTACAGCCCCCCCGGCGGGGATTTTAAGAAACAGGGAACAACAAAACGTTATTTGAGATGAAAACACAAGTGTACAAATCGGCCAGCAGGGGCAAAGCCCATTACGGATGGCTAAAAGCCAACTACCTGTTCAGCTTTGCTCAGTATTACAATGCAGAACGTATGCATTTTGGTGCCCTGCGCGTTTTTAACGACGACTACATTAAAGCCGGCAAAGGGTTCGATACACACCCGCACGATAACATGGAAATTATCACCATCCCATTAAGCGGCAGTGTATTGCATAAAGATTCTATGGGGCACACGTCGTTAATTAAACCCAACGATGTGCAGGTAATGAGTGCCGGAACAGGAATCTTTCACTCTGAATACAATGGCAGTGAAACTGAAGAACTCAATCTTTTTCAGCTATGGATTATACCTTCGGCCCGAAACATTGAGCCCACGTACAACCAACTGACTTTTGAGGAAACGGAGGCTCAAAACCAATGGCAATTACTCGTGTCACCAGCAGGCAACGAAGGGCTCACCATCCACCAAAATGCCTGGATTCATCGCACACACCTTGAAAAAGGTACCCACCTTACCTACGATTTACACAAAGGCGCACATGGCAGCCTGTTAATGGTGGTGGAAGGAACCATTACGGTGGAGGGCATTACGCTGGACAAACGGGATGCAATTGGCATTTCGGAAACAGAGCGCTTCACCATTGAAGCCACAGAAAATGCACGGGTCATAAACATAGAAGTACCCGCTATTTAATAAACAAATTCGTACATAAACAACTATCAAAAACATGAAAACTAAAGTATTCCTTGGATTGGTACTATCGGTGATGGTACTCCCACTCAGCGCGCAAAACTACGTAGTAACACCAGCCTCGGCCAACATTGAGTGGCACGGCGAAAAAGTAACCGGCGAGCACAACGGCAACATTGAACTGAAGTCAGGTGAGTTCAAAGTTAAAAACAACAAAATTGCTTCAGGAACTTTCATCATCGACATGGCATCAATGACCAATATCGACATTAAAGATGAAGGCATGCGTAACAAATTGATGGGACATTTAAAGTCGGATGATTTTTTCGGTGTGGAAACGTATCCAACCTCGAAACTGGTGGTTACCAAAAGTACCGCTTTTGTGGATGGCGTTGCTGAAGTAACCGGCAATTTAACCATCAAGAAAAACACCCACCCGGTAACTTTTAAAGTAACCAAAAACGGCGACAAATTTACAACGAGCCTGGTGATTGACCGCACCTTATACGACGTGCGTTACGGTTCAGGGAAATTTTTCGAAAACCTGGGCGACAAAACCATTTACGACGACTTCGATTTAAAGATCAACTTTACAGCAACTCAGCAATAATTACATCACTCAACTTACACGTAAAACCGGGGTAAAACCCGGTTTTTTTGTGCAACAAAAAAGGGGAACCCAAATTTGGATTCCCCTTTTCTACTTTATACAATTATTATTTTTGGGCATACCCTTCGTTATGCACATTGGCTACCGCCCTACCAGATGGATCGGTCATATTTTTGAAAGATGCATCCCACTCCAGCGCCACAGGTGTACTACACGCAATGGATGGAACCGATGGCACACACGATGCAGCCGAATCGGATGGGAAATGTTCCGTAAATATGGTACGGTAATAGTACTCCTCTTTACTCATAGGAGGGTTGATAGGAAAGCGGAACTTGGCATTGGCCAGCATTTCATCTGATACCTGTGCTTCTGTTACTTCTTTCAGGGTATCAATCCAACTGTATCCTACACCATCAGAAAATTGTTCTTTCTGACGCCATGCAACGGCTTCGGGCAGGTACTCTTCAAATGCTTTACGGAGTACCCATTTTTCGATACGTCCGTTTTTACACATTTTTTCTTCGGGATTCAGGCGCATTGCCACGTCGATAAACTCTTTATCCAGAAACGGCACACGACCTTCTACCCCCCAGGCAGCCAGCGACTTGTTGGCACGCAGACAATCG
>JAUIMD010000593.1 GCA_030433225.1 Bacteroidia bacterium | reverse complement strand
TGGCATCCTTCACCTTTATCCTGCGCATAATAATGTTTTTATTGTGAATGGCTTCGCTGCCACACGTCATGGCCGAATGACAAAAACCAAATTCACAATCCTCAATAATAATGTTGGAATTACCCCCGTTGGCCGTATCGGTATCAGCCCAGGGCCCTTTGCCACCTTTTAGTGCAATGGCATCATCGTTTACCGAAAGGTAACATCCCTTTACCAACACCTGGTTACAGGCATCAATATCAATGGCATCGGTGCTGGGGGCCTTCACAGGCGCACTGGGAGAATACACATACAAGTCGAGAATTTTAACACTGTCGCATTTGTAATAATGCGTGGTCCAAAATCCGGAGTTAATTAATTTTACATCCTGCAATTGTACATTATTGCTGTGCTGTATAAATACCAGGCGTGGACGCGACACCTCCAGGTTGGTGCATTTAGGGTTTTCTTTACGGCGCTGCCAAAAAGCTTCCCAGTATGCCAACCCATTCCCGTTAATGGTTCCCTTACCCGAAATGGTAAAACCATCCACACCGTACGCATTCACAAGGGCGGGGTAATAATCCAGGTTTTGCCCTTCCATACGCGAGGGCATAATGGGGAAATGCTCAATTTGATCAGACCCCTTTAATACTCCTCCTTCCTGAACGTGCAAATGCGTATGAGGTTTAAAAAACAGGGCGCCGCTTAAAAATACTCCCCTTGGTACAACTATCACACCACCACCATTGGCATGTGCTTTATCAATTACTGCCTGCAGGGCTTCGGTTTGCACCAGGATGCTGTCGGTAGAAACACCGTGATCGGTTACCACATAAGCCGTACCTAAATTTTCCGGTTTTACTTTTGTTACATCCGAAAACCATTCGCCTATTACGTCCCCATTCGGGAAGGTGTCAGCAGTTTCTTTTTCCTTTTCCTTTGGTGCACATGCATACACCAGGCCTACCATTGTGACTGCCAGCCACATCCAATTCTTCTTCATTACGAGCATTGATTTATTTAATGTTTGTTTTATTCAGGCTTGAGGCCCGCCAATTCAACTGCATTTTTTCAGTTCATAGCATGACCAAACGTTTTCTGCAAGGCCAAATATATTTATAAATGACCGTAAAACAAGGCGTTCCATACAAATACACTACGCGACTTACCCCCTGACAAGCCGTGGATATTTTCCACCCGCAGGGCAATGAATAAGGAATTTAAGATGTCTGATAATTCATTTACAAGCACTATATTTACCCCTCCCTGAAACTGCCTTTTAAGAAAGCATTATATTTACATCCTTCTATTTACTAATGAATATGAGTACGCAACACAATACATTTTTCCGTTTAACAAAACGCCAATGGCGCACCGCCGTGCTATTGCTTTTTTTTACGGTAACGCTGGGGGCTAAGGCCAAAAATCCAGAACTTAGCTTTGATGCTTTTTACCAGGAGAACGGATTGCCCAACAACCATGTGCAATGCATTTTTCAGGATTCGAAAGGGTGGATTTGGGTAGGTACCAGCCAGGGACTGAGCCGCTTTGACGGATATACCTTTGTTAATTTCCTGCCACAAACCAACGATAGCACCAGCCTGCGAGGCAACCTGATACGTGTTATTCAGGAAGATGCATCCGGCAACCTGTTGATTGGAACCGAAAACGGCGGACTGAACGTTTTTGACCGGAACCTGGAAATTTTCCGTCACCCGCTTCAAAACCACCCCCGGCTTCGGTATAAAAATTACTCGGTTAACGACATTGTTTTTGACGCTAACGGCAACCAATGGATAGGGACAGACTTTGGAGTAATGGTGCTGGACACTGCCCATCAGCTGCAAATTCTGTCGCCCGTTTACCACCAAAGCAACAAGGCATTTCCTACCGAATTTGTGCGCCATTTAAAATTTGACAACAGCGGAAATTTATGGCTCGGAACCAACAACGGCCTGTTTATTTACAGCCCGCAGACCAACGAAATTCGCCAGGTACAGCTTCCGTTTGCCGATGGCCAATCGCGCGAAATTTGGGAAATTTACAAAGATGAGGAGGGACAAAT
>JAUIMD010000592.1 GCA_030433225.1 Bacteroidia bacterium | reverse complement strand
CTGTGGTAAGTTGGCAAAAAATGCAAAGGTCGGGGTGTACGTAGGCAATTGTGTAACGTACTTTATTTTCACAAACTTGCCTTTAATGGATGGAGGTGAATGCAAATCGATGGCCTCCTGCATCACCTCGTTCAATTGCGAGGTAGGTATTTTACGCCTCCGGTTTTCATCCACTTTAACGGCCATTTCAAGCGTTTTATGAATTCGCTTTTTTTCCAATACCGAAGTAAACACAATGGGAAAATCGGTAAAAGGTGCAAAACGCCTACGAATCTCCTTTTCAAACTCTTTAACCGTATTGGTCTCTTTTTCTACCAGGTCCCATTTATTGACCACCAGCACCAATCCTTTTTTATTTTTCTGGATTACCGAAAAAATACTTAAATCCTGGCTTTCTACGCCTTGTGTGGCATCAATCATTAATATGCATACATCCGATTCTTCAATAGAGCGGATAGAGCGCAATACCGAATAAAACTCAAGGTCTTCGTTCACTTTCGTTTTTCGGCGCAAACCGGCAGTATCGGTAATTATAAAATCAAAATCAAATTTTCGGTAACGGGTATTAATGGAGTCGCGCGTTGTGCCGGCAATGTTGGTAACGATGTTACGGTCTTCCCCAATAAAGGCATTAATCAACGATGATTTGCCCACATTTGGGCGTCCTACCACACAAATTTTGGGTACATCCGCTTCCTCCACTTCCGGGTCATCGTCCATTTTCTCCACCAATACATCCAGTAAATCTCCGGTTCCTGAACCATTGGCCGACGATATTTCTACATAATCGCCTAAACCGAGGTTATAAAATTCATAGGCATCTTCGCGCAACATGGTATTGTCCACTTTATTTACGGCTAACACCACCTTTTTTTCGGTTCTTCGTAACAATGCGGCCACCTCATTGTCCATGTCGGTAATACCGGTTTTCACATCTACCAAAAACAAAATCACGTTGGCCTCTTCAATGGCAATAAGTACCTGTTTACGAATCTCTTCCTCAAAAATATCGTCCGAGTTCACCACCCAGCCACCGGTATCTACAACACTGAATTCCTTTCCATTCCACTCGGCCAGCCCATACTGACGGTCACGGGTTACCCCGCTCACTTCGTCTACTATGGCTTTTCTGGATTCGGTAAGTCGATTAAACAGCGTGGATTTTCCTACATTCGGTCTCCCAACAATTGCTACTAAATTTGCCATGCCCAAAAAATTTGTGCAAAACTAATACTTTCAATAACAAGTTCTTAATTTTTATGCATTTACCGGCATTAATTTTCTTCCAACGCCGGGGGAATTTGCTCATGCGCCGTCGAATACCGGTTTCCAACGGCGGCAAAAGTTCGGGTTGGGTGCCCTCCAATGCGTCCAATTTAACAGAACTCAACCAATCCATCACTTTTTAAGGTGCACCAAAGAAGTTAAGCTGTTCATCAACGAATGCTCGCCTGATACAAATAAGAAACCGATAAACCGACACCAGAATTAGAAACGGTTGCAGCAATTACTCACTACTTGCGTTGTTAGGGTGTCGGCTTACCGGAATGATGGTATGTTTTAATCAATTTGTACATGCCCCCAGTTTTCGCCGGAGCGTATCCGGTTCAACTGTGTATGGGTAATGCCAAATTCCTTTGCGATTTTGTACAATTTGTTTTTACCGCGTTTCAGTTTCTTTTTCAAGCGTATCACCTCAGTTTCCGTTAATTTGGACCTTCGAATTAACCCTTTGGTTCGTTCATGGCCCGCAATAACTTTGGGGTTATTTCGGTTGTGCTCAACAAGCACTTCCCGCGTTACCCAAATAAGGTTATGCGCATGATTGTTGGATTTATTGTAATCCTTATGAATTACAAACTCGTGTTTTTCAGATGCTTTTTCACAAAACGTTAAGGCCACTAAGCGGTGAATTGCCTTGGTCATGGGCTTTCCACCTTCCCTTTCTGATTTAAATCTGAAGTACACATATCCGGTACCATCTTTTTTTTGATTGGAAGTTTTGAGAATTTTCCAATCGTCTACACTTTTGAAGTGTCTTACCCTGCCAC
>JAUIMD010000031.1 GCA_030433225.1 Bacteroidia bacterium | reverse complement strand
ATTGGCTGCTGCGCAAGACCTTCATGCATTGGAGGCCGTTTTCGAGGCCAAAAAAAACGGCCTTATTGCGCCTATTTTGGTAGGAAATAAACCTGAAATAGAAAGCATTGCCAGGCAGGCTGGTATTGAATTGGATGGAACCGAATTGGTGCATGTAGAAAAAGCGCGGGACAGCATCCATACATCCGTAAAAATGATAAGTGAGGGGAAAGGCGATATACTCATGAAGGGGCGGGTGCAAACACCGGATTTGCTGGCAGGCGTTTTAAACAAGGAGTATGGATTAAAAACAGGCCAACGCTTATCGCATCTGGCGGTTTTTGAAATAGAAAAATACCACAAACTGGTGGGAATAACCGATGTTGCCATGAACTCGGCTCCGGATTTAGACGCTAAAAAAGAGATTCTGGAAAATGCGGTTTCGTTTATGCACAAGGTGGGTGTGACCACCCCAAAAGTTGCCGTTTTGGCAGCCATTGAGCGGGTAAACCCCAAAATGGTAGCCACCACCGATGCCGAAAAACTTACCCAAATGAATGCGGAAGGAAATTTGACGCATTGCGAGGTTTTTGGCCCGGTTGCCTTTGATGGAGCCATGAGTCGCACGATTGCCGAGGACAAAAAAATATTCCATCCGGTGGCAGGCGACGCAGACATATTGCTGGTTCCCAACATTGAGGCCGGCAATATTCTGTATAAATCGCTCATTTTATTTTCGGAGGTAAAAGTGGCCGCCCTAATTCTGGGAGCAAAAGTGCCCATCGTACTCACTTCCCGATCCGACTCCGAAGCCACCAAGTACAACAGTATTTTGCTGGCCGCCTCTACTTGATTCTTGCAGTTGGATTTTATAACTTGAAATCCAAACCGTTAAGCAAATTTCATGTGGAAAGATTTTATTCATTTCAGCCAGGGAGAAAAGCGTGGCATGCTGGTACTTACCGTGCTTATAGCCATTACCATTGTGGTAAATCTGCTGCTTCCCTTATGGCTGCGAAACTCCCCTATTGATTTTAGCGAATTTAAGGCCCAGGTGGATGCCTATTACACGCAACAAAAACTTGCTGCAACCCAGCGCAACCAGCCTCAACCCATCCCTTTTTTGGTGGACACTGTGAGTGCTGCGTGGCTGACTGAACATGGGCTTCCGTACCCCGTGGCAAAAAACCTGACCGCCTATCGCGACGCCAATGGTCGCCTGGAATCCAAGGAAGATGTGCGCAAAATTTATGGCATGACCGACAGCATTCTGGATGCGTGGCAACCTTACCTTCTGTTTACAACAAAACCAAGTGTTCAGCCTCCTGAGAGGGAGATCGTCGAGCTGCGCAAATCAACTCGATCTGCTAAAAAAGAACCTGCATTTCAGGTGGACATTAATGCCGCCGATACCGCTATTTTTCAGGTATTGTATGGCATTGGCCCCGGCTTTGCCAACCGCATAGTGAATTACCGAAATTTACTGGGAGGCTTTACCCGCACTGATCAGATATTGGAAGTGTATGGCATGGACAGTGCCCGGTTTTTAACGATAGAGCCGTACCTGAAGCTTGACTCAATAGCATTGCGAAAACTGCCGGTTAACATGGCCAGCGTAAAATCCCTGAAGCGTCATCCGTACCTAAACTTTTACCAGGCACGCGACATTTATGAGTTTCGCAAAAACCGGCAATGGATTGAAAACTGGACGATGCTACTGAATATTGAAGGCCTCGACACTACCAACCTGGCAAAACTTAAGCCCTATGTGAGTTTTGAGGTTCCCGGCAAATAAAAGGTATTAGTCCTTTCCCTTTAAATCGTCGTACGCATTCAGCGCTTCTTTATTGAGGGAGTAAAAAGCTGTTTTTTCGGTAAAATGAATGTTGATAATTTTGAGCGCCAACAGGTTGCTCATAATGCGGTGAGCCGTATCTCTTTTCAGGTGGAACTTGCGGCAGAAAGCTGCAAATGTGATGGTTTCATTTTCGTTCAGGTATTCTACCAATAATTCTACCGGTTTGGATACCCGTAAAACCAGATTTTCTTTCTGCCGTTTTTTAAAGGCATCCAAAAACACGCGGTTTACCAGCAGGTTTTGATCCTCTACCCGCACATACACCATGTATTTGCCATTGTTATTGGGCGCACTGTGCAGTACGTCGTGACTTTTCTCCACAATTACCTCTAACACGGTCGTACCTTTCTCTTTCCATTTTTGCACTTTAAAGGGCACTTCAGGCTTACAGTACATTTGCGCTGCCGCCTCAATCATGTAATATTCCTCTTCGGTTTTTACCCCCACAATGGCGCCATTGTCTTTCACCCCTAACAACAGTCTGCCTCCATCGGTATTGGCAAAGGCAGCCAGCGAACGGGCAATTTTTTTGGAATCGGTAATGGCGTATTTAAAATCCTGTTGCTGATGTTCCCCCTCTTCAATAAGAGAAACCAACTTACTTTTTCGTTTAAAAAAGCTCATAATTTTATTAGGGAAAGGCATAAAAATGAGGTTGTGAAATTACAAAAAAAGGTGCCTGGAAGCTACCAGACACCTGTTATTAATATTTAAATCGTATGCTTAGAATTCTACCGTGGCGCTTTCAGCAAGCATTTGACGCTCCACTTTTTTTACCAGTCCCTGTAAAACTTTTCCAGGTCCCACTTCGGTAAATGAGGTAGCCCCGTCGTTGATCATATTCATCATGGTTTGGGTCCACATTACCGGAGCTATCAGTTGTTTCACCAGGTTGTTTTTGATGATTTTTGGATTGGTATGTGGCTTACCCCCAACATTTTGGTAGATGGGGCAAAATGGCGTTGCAAAAGTGGTAGCTTCAATGGCCTCGGCCAGTTCAGCACGTGCAGGCTCCATTAATGGGGAGTGAAATGCACCGGCAACCCGTAAAACTACGGCACGCTTGGCTCCTTTTTCGGTCAAAATCTGGCAGGCCTTTTCCACCCCGGGCATCGTTCCTGAAATAACCAATTGCCCCGGACAATTGTAATTGGCAGCAACAACCAGTTCGTCCGTAATGTCTTCGCATACCTGCTCAATTACCTTATCTTCCAAACCAATAATGGCGGCCATGGTGGATGGCACGGCATCGCAGGCTTTTTGCATGGCCATGGCACGTTTGGATACCAGTCTTAAACCATCTTCAAAAGTCATGGCTCCGGCGGTAACCAATGCGGCGTATTCGCCTACTGAGTGACCGGCTACCATGGCAGGCTGAAAGTTTTCGCCCATGGTTTTAGCCAATATTACCGAGTGTAAAAATATAGAAGGCTGAGTTACCTTGGTTTTTTTCATATCCTCTTCAGTGCCTGTAAACATCATGTCAGATATTCTGAAACCCAGAATTTCATTGGCTTGCTCAAACAGTTCTTTGGCCACCGCAGAGTTCTCGTACAAATCTTTACCCATTCCTACATATTGGGCTCCCTGCCCCGGAAATACGTATGCTTTCATATCCTCTTGTTTTTTATGAATTAGCTAATTTTTCTGATCCGTTTTGTTAAAAACAGCGACAAATATAGGCATTTCGAATTTGTTATCCTCCTATAAACTAAAGGAAATGGGCGCCTCACCTCGCTGGCCATACAGGATGAAAATCACTTAAATTATTTATTAATGGGCTTTAGCGGAGGCTTCTGCTGGTAGGCGTCCGGGTTTCGACGGGCACGCTCTTGTTTAATGGCATCAAAAACGGTCAACAGGTAGTTTTCTTCCTGCGTATTGATGGCTCCCATATCTATTTGTGGCTCAGGATTTGGCCCATAGGTTAGCTTGGCCTCCGGCACTACGGTGGTCAGGTTGGCGGCAAACATTTGGTCGGGCTGCACCATGCCTTTGTATTCCACCCGCATTTGTTCCTTTTTTAAGGCGTACTTTTGGTTAGTTTCCGCATCCCATTTATTGTTGGACATTAACCCCTGGTAAGCTGACATTTTCATGTTTTTTTCAGCTACCTGCAACTCGGTATACTCCATGGGAGTGGTTTTTACCAGGGTTTCCAGATCGTACTGACGGGGCACCACAATTACTTCAGACAGCTGCACCAAATCAGGAGAAAGAAAAACGCCGGTAAGGTACTCTTCGTTGCTCAGGCTGTCATCTACCAACAAATACAGGGGTTTGTATCCTACATGGTGAAAAACGATGGTATCGCCCTCGTGAGCGGTAAATCGGAAGCGGCCCTTTTCATCGGAAATGTACATGGTGTGCCCAATGTCGTAGGCCGCATGTTCCAGTGCACGTTTCGTTTCAGAGTCGAACACCTGTCCGGTAAACATCAGGGAATCTGACTTTTCCAATTCCCGACCCTGAGCGCTCTGTAACACAAGTGAGCCCATAAACAAGCAAATGGTAAGGTATTTTAAAAATGCATTCATCGCAGTGATTTTTTTTAGTTCTGTAGTGGCTCAATTTAAGGAGAATAAATGAAGCGTAAAAGTCGGTTTATGAACAATTACCCGCGCAAAAAGGGGTGGCATATTTTTTCAGGGCACAAAAAAAGTGGCATATTGCTATACCACTTTTCCTTTTTGCGCCCTAAAACGCTAGTTCGCAAGCTCGTTTACAATATCGTTGGTATCACGTGCAATCATTAATTCTTCGTCGGTTGGAATAACCACGATTTTAACTTTTGCATTTTGCTCCTGAATCTGCGCTTCTTTTCCCCGCAGTTTGGCGTTTACTTCTTCGTTCAGTTTAATGCCCAGGTATTCCATATTGTCGCAAATCATGGCACGCACCTGTGTATCGTTTTCACCAATTCCACCGGTAAATACCAATACATCTACCCCACCTAAGGCGGCTATGTAGGAGCCAATGTATTTTTTTATGCGGTAGGTAAACATATTCAGGGCCAGTATGGCTCTTTCGTTTTGATCCTGGTAGGCCGCTTTTTCCAATTCGCGAAAATCAGACGACACACCGGAAATGCCCAGCACCCCGCTGTGTTTATTAATAAGGGTGTTGAGCGATGCCGTACCAATGTGCTCATTGTCCATTATATAGGTGGCGGCACCTAAATCAAGGTCACCGGCGCGTGTACCCATAATTAGGCCTTCCACCGGGGTAAATCCCATCGAAGTATCTACCGACACGCCGTTGGTAATGGCCGCAATGGAAGCACCGTTTCCTAAATGGCAGGTTATAATGCGCTGACTTTTAAAATCACGGTTTAAAAATTCGCATGCCTTCTCCGAAACAAAACGATGGCTTGTGCCATGAAACCCGTAGCGACGGATGCTGTATTTTTGGTACAAAGAGTATGGAATTCCGTACATGTAGGCATAGTCGGGCATGGTTTGGTGAAAAGCCGTATCAAACACTGCTACCTGCGGCACATCCGGCAACAACTCTTTCATGGATTCGATACCTTTTAAGTTGGGTGGATTGTGCAAAGGAGCCAGGGAAATGCACTTTTCCATCATTTCCACCACCTCATCGGTTACCAATACGCTACCGTTAAATTTTTCGCCCCCATGCACTACCCGGTGCCCAACAGCGCTAATCTCTTCCAGGTCTTTCAGGCAGCCGTGTTTTTCACTGGTCATTACGCCCAAAATGTATTCAATACCGGTTTGGTGATCCAGAATTTCGCCCTCGAGCAATACCTTTTGTCCATCGGGTCGTTCCAGCTTAATGGCTGAACCTTTCAGCCCGATTTTATCTACCACACCGTTGGCAGCTACTTCGTTGGTAGCAAGGTCGAATAATTTATATTTTATGGATGAACTTCCACAGTTCAATACTAATATCTTCATTTTTTCGTCGTTTTACTTATTCTACAATCCTTCTTCCACGCTTGTCGTAGGTAAAAAATCCTTTCCCAACCGTTACACCGGTTTGCTTGGCACGCATTAATTTACGCAACAGGGGCGAAGGTTTAAATTTCTCCTGCCCAAACTCATCAAACAGGTTTTCTCCCCAGCGAGCAATTTTATCCAGGCCAATAATGTCGGCCAGGTGGAACACGCCAAAGCGATGCCCAAAACCAATTTTAGATACCTTATTGATGTCTTCCAGTGAGGCCACGCCTTCCATATAAATGTCGCAGGCTTCGTTCAACATTACAATAATCATTCGGATGCTCACCAGACCTACCGACTCCTGCACAGAAATCACCTCGCGGTTAATCATTTTCACAAAAGCCAGCACCCGGTTGTAGGTAGTGTCAGAGGTGTACAGTCCGCGTACTACTTCTACAATTTTTGCCTCGGGTGAGGAGAGGAAGAAATGCAGACTTACACAACGGTCGTTGTACTCCAGGTCGGACGACAGCTCTGTAATTATCAATGTAGTAGCATTGGTGGCAATGATGCAATCGGGAGCTACCACTTCTTCAATTTTTTTGAAGATTTTTTTACGGTGATCGATGGTTCTTTCGCCGGTGTAAATATCGCGGCGTACTGCTTCAATCACAAATTCGCAGCCTACCAGGTCTTTGTATTCCAGGGTGCCGGTAATGCGCGAAAGGATAATTTTCTTTTCGTTATCGGTTAGTCCCCAGCTTTCAATACGGTCATCCAGCTCGTTGGCAATGGCTTCGTAAGCCGCATTAATGCTGGATTCCGATACTTCCAGAAATACTACCTCGATGCCATGAAACGCCGCAATACGGGCAATGTTCTGGCCTTCTTTTCCACACCCCACAACGCCAATTTTTGAGAACAGCGTTTTGTTGCGGATTTTTTTACTCAACCCGTAGCGTTCAACGGGTTCAATCAATATTTTAGACATATGCTAAGAATTTACTTTAAGGATGTTTAAAATGCCCGGGCATTACTCTGCCAATGCCTGGTTGGCTGTAATGGTAACCAGTTTCACAATATCATCTACCGAGCACCCCCGCGAAAGGTCATTAACAGGAGCTGCCATACCTTGCAAAATAGGTCCAATGGCATCGGCACCGGCTATGCGCTGTACCAGTTTGTACGCAATGTTGCCCACTTCGAGGGTAGGAAATACCAGCACATTGGCAGATCCGGCGATGTCGCTTCCCGGAGCTTTGCTTTTTCCTATGGCCGGCACTATGGCAGCATCGGCCTGCAATTCTCCGTCAATGGCCATGTCGGGTGCCATTTCCCTGGCAAGGGCAGTAGCCTCTACCACCTTATCCACCATTTCGTGGCGTGCAGAACCTTTGGTAGAAAAGCTTAACATGGCAATTTTAGGTTCAATTCCACAAATGGCCCGGGTAGTTTTTCCGGTGGCTACGGCAATTTCAGCAAGCTCCGATGCGGTTGGATTGGGATGCACAGCACAATCGGCAAATACCATCAGGCCGTTTTCGCCGTACTCGGGCTTGTCGGTAAACATTAAAAAAGCTCCGGAAACCACACTAATGCCCGGTAAGGTTTTTATAATCTGGAATGCGGGGCGCAAAACATCGCCGGTCGCATTTTGAGCTCCGGCCACTTCCCCATCAGCATCGCCATTTTTAATAAGCAGGCAAGCCAGGTACAAGGGATTTTTTACCAATTTCTCAGCATCTGCTTTTTGCAGGCCCTTCTTTTTTCTCAGCTCCATCAGCAAGGCCACGTAAGTCTCAAATTTCGGGTTGTTTTCCGGATCAAGAAGGGTGGCCTTTGCCACATGGCTTAAGTTCAGTTTTTGGGCTTTTTCATGAATTTCTGCTTCATTTCCTATCAAAATAAGTTGCGCAATCCCCTGGCTAAGAATTTCATTTGCAGCCTTTAATGTGCGTTCTTCCGTTCCCTCCGGCAATACAATTCGTTTTTGATTTGCTTTTGCCCTTTCTAACATTTCGTTCAGAATATTCATGATTAAGCGATATTTTGTTTCAAATTTTCTGCAAAAGTAGCATTGTTCTATAATAAATTGAAGCGAATGGCGGGCATATTCCCGTGGAATGATTATAAATTACATGGATAAAAATGAACCACTTAGGGGTGCATCAAAAGTGCTACTCCGCCCTTTTAATTGTGCCACAACCACCACTCAGCTTTTACGCCCAGAAAATACCCGAAACGTTGCTCGCCCACGTAAGCCAGGTAAGGAGAATACAGCGATTCTGCTGCAAACTGGTTGTAATAGGCAGCCGAGGCAATGAGCCGTATTTCAGGACGTGCCCAAAAATTGCGGTCGCCGGTAGGAACGAGTGTAGGTGCTACCGAAACCTTAAGGCATTGTGCCCATGGGTTATTTCCATCCATGCGCTGGGTAAAATGTGCTTCGGTCAGTAATTTAAACTTTGGGCTGAGCAGGTGCATATCCCTAAAACCAATGGCAAAATCAAATTTGCGGTTGTACACCTCCCTTCCAAAATAGGTTTTGGCAAGGTGGTTAGTATTTGCGGCTCCTTTGCTGGCCGTAAACAGGGTGTAAGCACTTATGGAATTTCTGGACGAAATGTCCATAAAAAGTTCTTCGACAAACGAAACGGAGTAAGCCCCTCCAAAATTCTGCGTATCCTCATCCGGTGCGCCATAGGTAAGCCAGGTTTTGGAAAGCCCGCCGTCGCCGCCGTTGGCAATACCGGTACCCAAACGTAGTGCCACGCGGTTGAATCCTCCGTTTTTAAGGCCATGTTGTGTAATTAAGCGGGCACCCAGCACAAAACCCTTATCGGCTCCGTAACTCAATTCGGGAATGGTATCCACAACTTCTCCTCCCCCCATATGGTGGTATTCACCTAAAAGTGTAAGGGTATTGGTTGCTGACAAATGTACATCGTGCTCCACAATAGAAACAACCCGCTGACGCAATGCCACCGATGGGGTACCCGAGGCAAAGTTGAGGTAGAAGTACGGAGGAAGTGTGGAGGATGTGTCGGTAGAACTTACAAAAATTGCTGCAAACCGCATTTTTTTCAGTTCCACTCCAACCCCCTGGCCCGAGTGGTCGTTAAAGTAAAAATGGTCGTTTATGTGAATATCCGGCCCCCGGTAAAACCGCGTTCCCACCCAAACATTTATGCCCGTGTTGTTTATGTTTCGGGCTTCTATAAACGCTTCGGGCAATGCAATGGTGATTCCGCCCAGCGAAGAAGTGGTGGAATTTCCAAGCAAAGAGAGGCTTTGGGAATAAAACGCCAGCCGGGTTTGCAGGTAAATCTCTGTGCTGTCCTCCTCCGAAAAAGGGGTAAAATGCACTACCGGTGCCAGCTCAATGTAGTCTTGCTCTTCCAGCCGGCCCCCTATGCTGCCCATGTTGTTCAGGTTGAGCCGGCGACCAATGCTTCCACTGTTTTCGTGCGACCAATCCACCCCAATCCGGCCATAACTTCCAAACGAAAAATTTTTGTTGGAAATGCGGGTATAATCTATCTGGGCTATCGTTCCAATCGTTACAAAGAATAAGCAAAGGGTTAAAATCCGGTTTTTCATAGGGTGTATTTATTTGTTTTTTAGTGACTTTCGGCAGGTCCTCCATTAGCAAATGACGTTCTGTTTTCTTGTGCAGGGCATCCCCGTACATAATGACCCCACAAATTAACATTTTTACCCTTGCCCAACAATAAAAAAAACGAGATGAGACACAAGAAAATGATTACAACACCTTACGCAAACCGTATATAAGGCTATGTACTGAAAACGCTTCCCAAAAAAAATCATTTGTCTCTGCATTTTTTTTATCGTTATATTGTAGGGCTATTTTTGGAGTACATGAAATTATCAGACGAAGGATTACATCCTGAAAAGGTATTTAAATACTGCCCGGTATGTGGCGCCAACACCCTCACGTTTAAACATGGCAGGGCATTTATGTGTGACACATGCGGCTTTGAGCATTTTTTTAATGCGGCGGGAGCCGTGCTTGCGGTCATTGTTAACCCAAAGGGAGAACTGCTGGTTTCGCGCAGAGCGAAAGCCCCGTTTAAAAATACGTATGATTTGCCGGGCGGATTTATTGACCCAAAGGAATCGGCAGAAGAAAGCCTGCTACGGGAAATAAAAGAGGAGTTAAATGTGGAAGTGGATACCTACGAATTGTGCTTTACCGTGCCTAATCAGTACCCCTATTCGGGCGTTGTTATATTTACGGTGGACCTTGTTTTTAAGGTGACCGTTAAAACCCCTGAACATATGAAAGCCTGTGACGATGTGGCAGAGTTTTTATGGGTACCTCCACAACAGCTGCACTCAACGTTTTTTGGCATTCAATCCTGCAATGTAGCCATCCAAAAGTTAGGCTTAATTCCTTAAGAAATGGTTCAGAAAGCAAACTAACCGTGCTTACTACTCTTCAATTTCCATTTTAAAGATCCAATTGCTAACGCTTGTATCGTATTGCTCAAAGCTCAGTGAATTCCCACTGCCAATGGTAATTCTCCACGAACCATCTGCTCCGGGATTCCCGATGTATACGGTATTTTTTGCCTGACGATCAATGATGTGCCAGGCGCTGTTGTAGCTTACAAGCGTAATGGAAGCATATTGCTCGCCTAAGCGGTAATTGGCATCCCCATCAATGGTCTGTGAACCGTTTCCATCCACTAAAACCGATCCGGTATTGATGTTTTTAATGGAATACGTTAAGCCATTGCTGCTGGCTGCCGGTAATGTTAGTGTGAAGGTTCCGTCACACATGATTACACCTTGCTGCGCGGTGGTTAACGTTCCGGCTGAATTTACAAATGTAACGGTGGAAGTATTCACATTGAGCGTTTGCCAGTTAAAGGCTCCGGCTCCATTGCTGGTTAATACCTGCCCTGAAGTACCGTTCCCTGAAACATTTAATTCAGATGCCCCTACCACATTGGCATTCAAGCTCAGCGCCCCGGTATTACTAAGGCTGGCATCCCCACTCATGGTTTGTGCAGTTGCCACATTCGAGGCATTCCCTACGTAAATTTGTCCGGAATTTAACTGGTTAATGGCATCAATACTGTTTTGCAGATTTGCATCGGCGGAGGAACGCGCGCTGGCTTCTGCGGCTATGGCAGTAACATTGGCGGCAATGTTGTCGGCGTTGGTTTTGGCACGGCTGTCCAGTAAAATATCCGCGTTATCCAAACTTGTTGCTCCGGATATGTAGTTGGTACCCCCG
>JAUIMD010000030.1 GCA_030433225.1 Bacteroidia bacterium | reverse complement strand
GCCCGAAGATGGTCACGACCCACACACTGCGCGGGTGGTATTGACGTCTCTCGATGATCTGATCCTCGTCGCGCCTGTCGTTGCCCGACGAGGCGCACGAGATGTGGGCAAACTCCCTCGAAAAATCCCTTCCTGCCACAATCTTGAGATTGAGACTCTTGGCATATTCTGGCGACACCTCGGTCCAGGCAAGATCTTCTTGAAAGCCTTCCGGTTTTCCTTCCCAATCGAATCCACTTCGGTTGGACCATATATTGGTGGTCGGCGCACTGGAAGTTGACATTTCAGTAATCGCCCCTGAATTGATGAACTCCTCACGCATCAACTCAAACTTGCCCGTAAAGTCTTGACTCATGGTGGGTATTTGGACCAATCCTTCCTTGTCGTAACCAATGGGCCTGTTCTTGGCATGGTTGATCTGTTGCATTACGATCACTGTTCCGATAATGAATGCCACCGAAACCGTAAACTGGAAGACCACCAAAATTTTTCGGGGTAGGCCAGAGTGTTTCCCTGCCTTAAAAGTGCCTTTCAACACATCCACAGGTTTAAAGGAGGAGAGATATAGGGCCGGATAGCTTCCGGCGAGCAATGCGGTTATAAAGATAAAGGCTAGGGAGGCCACCCAAAATGTAGGGGAGGTCCACGGAAAGCTCATCTCTTTTCGAGCCAGTTCATTGAATCCGTTCAAGGATAACACCACAATAAAAACGGCAATGGCAAATGCGAAAAACACCACCAAGAACGATTCTCCCAAAAATTGGTTGATCAACTGATTGCGTTGCGAGCCAATGGATTTACGAATACCCACTTCTTTGGCCCTTTTTTCGGATCGTGCCGTACTCAGGTTCATGAAGTTGATACATGCCAACAACAGCACAACAGCACCGATGATGCCAAACAGCCAAACATATTTGATCCGACCACCTACTTGTTTGCCATTTTCAAAATTGGAACGCAGATGCCAATCCTTCATTGGAAGCAGGAAGAGTTGGGGGTTGAATTCCACTTCGTTTTCATTGGCCATTTTTTTAATGTCCTTTATGGTCGAGGTCACCCTTTCCATTGTGGTGTTGTCGGTCAGCTGTACAAACATTTGGAACGAGTTGTTGCCCCATTGGTCCTCCGCATTTTTAATCCATTCGTTCACCGAAACATATTTGTCCCATGGCATGATATATTTGGTGTCGTTAAAGGAATTGTTGAAAGGAATGTCTTCATATACCGCGGTCACCATCATATCGTACTGACTGTTGACCTCTATAGTTTTTCCAATGGGATCTTCATCTCCAAAAAGGGCATCGGCCGTTGATTCGGAAAGCATAATGGAATTGATTTCCCTGACTCCGTCTTTCTCTCCCTTTAAAATGTTCAAGTCGAGCATTTCGGGGGCGTCCCGCTGCATAAAATTCCCTTCCCTGGAAATACTGTTATCCCCGTATTTTAAATATTGGGGAGTGGTCCAGGATGTCATGACCACATATTTGAAATTATCCATGTACCCTTCCCGGATCGCCATTTCCAAAGGGCGGGGAATGGCGGGACCTGTTCCAGTTTCCCCATTAAAGGTCTGTGACTGAAATATTTGGGCAATTTTCTCTTTATTGGAAAAATAGTCGTTGTGGCTCAGTTCGTCGTTGATCCAAAGTCCAATGATCAGGGTAACGGCCATGCCCAAGGCCAGCCCACCAACATTGATGATGGTATAGCCCTTGTGCTTGATTAGGTTTCTCCAGGCGATTTTTAGATAATTTTTAAACATGATTGATGGTTTTTTTGGCATGGATTGCAATAAACTGCAAATAAAAGAGGGCGAAACCTTATCGCTTGGAAAAAATGAGTTGCAGTTTTTTATGGCTCCCATGGTGCACTGGCCCGAGGTTATGGTGACCTACCACACCAACGAAAAAGTACTTTTTAGTGCCGATGCCTTTGGCACATGGGGAACGTTGGATGGAGGGATATTTGACACCGACATTAACCTGGACCACATGTGGGATGAAATGCGGCGTTATTACTCCAACATTGTAGGAAAATATGGAAACCCGGTTCAAAAAGCACTTGCCAAACTAAAAGGGCTGGAAATTGAGGTAATCTGCTCCACCCATGGCCCAATATGGACGAAAGACATTGATAAGGTGGTAAGCAAATACGATGTGTGGAGCCGTTACGAACCCGTTGAAACCGGCGTGGTTATTGCCTACGGTTCTATGTATGGAAATACGGAAGAAATGGCCGAAACCATTGCCAATTCCATCTCCGAAAACGGCATTAAAAACATTGTAATGCACGATGTATCCAAATCACACTCCTCCTATATTTTGTCGGACATTTGGAAATACAATGCCCTGGTAGTGGGAAGCCCGACCTATTCCAACCAGCTTTTTCCGTTGGTGCAGGCACTGCTGGATCAAATTAAAACACGTGGCGTTAAAAACCGGCTTTTCAGTTATTTTGGCACCTATGCCTGGGCAGGAGCTACACACCGCTATTTTAGCCAGTTTGCCGAGGAAATGAACTGGGAGGTTGTAGGCAACCCGGTAGAAGAGAAAATGCGCATGGGCGATCAGGCCCTGAAAGACTGCATTGATTTAGGGGCTGCCATTGCCGGAAAATTAAAATAGATACGCAAATTAAGCATCACCGATTTTGCGCATCACGGCAGGCATAAATGCGCTCAATAATTTCCACCACTTTCATGCCTTCAAGCGCATTGGTGGAGATGGCTCCCTGTCGGGTAAGCTTATCCACCACATTTTGAATCACGTAATGGTGATTTTGCGCCGACCCTTTGTATGCACCGTAGTCGTTAGGCGGGTTTGAAGGAGCCAGGGTTGGCATTTCATAATCTTTTATATCGCAATACACTACTTCGTTCATGTATTGCCCGGCAACCTTTACCGTTCCATTTTCCGCAACAATGGTAATGCTGCTTTCCATATTTTTATTAAACACAGCGGTGGAATAATTCAGGCTCCCCATTCCACCTGCTTTAAAATCAAAGGTTACCATGCCCGAATCTTCAAAATCGGTCAACTGCTGGTGGTTAAAATCCTTAAAACGGCCCTGTACATTTTCAATGTCGCCAAACAGCCAGTACATCATATCAATAAAGTGTGAAAATTGGGTAAACAGGGTACCTCCGTCCAATGCGGCATCCCCGTGCCAGTTGCCTTTTTTGTAGTAACGCTCGTCCCGGTTCCAATAACAGTTGAGTTGCACCATATAAATTTCGCCCAGCTTCCCGGTTGTCACCAATTCCTTCAGCCAAACCGATGGGGGCGAGTATCGGTTTTGCATTACGCAAAAAACATGTTTGGAAACTTCCAGCGATTTAAAAATTATCTGCTCACAGTCTACCCTGCTCAGCGCCATCGGTTTTTCTATCACTACATTTTTACCGGCCTCCAGGGCCTTAATGCTAAAATCGGCATGTAAGCCATTGGGCACACAAATGCTTAGCACATCAAACGAGGTTTCGGAGCGCAGCATATCCTCCAAGGAAAGGTAGTTAGCCACTCCTTTATCTAAGGTCCCTATCAATTGATCCGGATTGCTGTCACAAACGGCTGTTAGCTCTGTATGCGGATTGCGGTGCACCATTTCGGCATGTCGTTTGCCGATGTGCCCCATTCCAACCACTGCAAATTTTATCGTATTGCTCATTCGGTTTTTTGCTTAGCCCGTAAAAATAACACAAAAAGTAGACATTCAAACGAACAAGGCAGGCAGCACTTATCGACGGGTTCCATAAAAATAGTTGACTTCCACATCTGTAGCATGCACATGCTTTTTGAGCAACTCCACCGACCAACTGAGGGTATTTTCCAGCAAGGGTGTTTTCCCGTTAAAGGCATTAATGTTCATCAGCAAACAGGTAGTATCCACCGAAAGCATGGTGCGTTCCTCATCGCTGGTGGGGGTACCTATGCCACCAACCGCATCACGAAGCACCGGCAGGCCTTCAATATTTAACAGTCCCCGCCCAATACCACGGTAGGCCTCCCCTGCTTTGCCAACCCCGTAAACCAGGTCGCCCTTCACGTTGTCCGCATCAAACCCGCCAATGGAAAATCCTGAAGTAAGGGAAACCAGGTTAATTAAATCCACCGCGGTGGAAATTTGGTACAGGTCCTTTCCCTGAAGGATGCGGCGGTTTAGTTGCTCGGCAGAGGGACGGTAACGATTGGGGTCTTTGCCACATTTTTTATAGGCTAAACGGGTGGCCATTATAGCTTCCTGGTGCTTAACCTCTTCTATGGCAAGCCTGCCCCTCAGCA
This sequence comes from Bacteroidia bacterium, assembly GCA_030433225.1. Lineage (GTDB taxonomy): Bacteria > Bacteroidota > Bacteroidia > Bacteroidales > UBA5342 > JAUIMD01. The sequence goes on along the minus strand of JAUIMD010000030.1, from coordinate 6,738 downwards.
TCCGTGTCTCCTCCCTTATGGTAGCCCACAACCCCTCATCGTTTGGCGTGTTTGTAATTTTACACTGGATAACCCCTAACACCAGCCCGGGGCAATGGTGAATTAAATCCGTATCGAAGCGTATGTTCTTCATGCAATAATCAAATAGGTTTGTAAAGCAAATTGCCGTTGTTAATAGCTAAAAGACAATGTTTTCGCACGAATGCCAACAATTTAACTTAATTTTGATCTGCATTAAAATTGCAGAACCGAATACAAAATAAACACTCAATAGAATGAAACAAAAATTATTGCTCCCTATTTTACTTGCCTCCCTGCTGCTGACGGCCTGTGCCCCGCAACAAATGGAGACCCAAACCGCCACCGATGCCAACGGATATACCTATACGTATGTACCGGGCGACCCACAAAATGTACGTGAATACACCCTGAAAAATGGTTTAAAAGTGTACCTGTCGGACAACAAAGACGAACCTCGTTTAAAAACCCAGATTGCTGTACGCGCCGGCTCAACAAGCGACCCGGTTGAAACTACCGGTTTGGCGCACTATTTTGAACACCTGATGTTTAAAGGCACCTCGAAGTTTGGCACCAAAGACTGGGAAAAAGAAAAACCGCTGCTCGACGAAATAGAGGAACTTTACGAAGCTCACAAACTGGAGCAGGATCCGGAGAAGAAAAAAGAAATCTACAACACCATCGATCAAATATCGTACGAAGCATCCACCTACGCCATCCCGAATGAATACGACAAAATGGTGGCTGCCATTGGTGCAAGCGGTACCAACGCAGGCACCTCGTGGGAATATACCGTGTACCTGAACGACATCCCCAGCAACGAATTTGAGCGCTGGATAAAAATGGAACGTGAACGCTTTGAAAATCCTGTAATCCGACTTTTTCATACGGAACTGGAAACGGTTTACGAGGAATTTAACCGCGGACAGGACAATGACCAGCGCCGGCTATTTACCACCCTTTTTGAGGGGCTATTCCCGAACCACCCCCTGGGCATTTCCATTATTGGCTTTCCTGAAGATCTTAAAAACCCCTCCATTAAAAACATTAAGCAGTTTTACCAGGATTGGTATGTACCCAATAACATGGCCATTTTGCTGAGTGGCGACCTCAACTACGAGGAAACCATTAAAACCATTGATACCTATTGGGGCGATTTGGAGGCGAAGGAAATTCCGACACGTGAGCTGCCCGAGCTTAGCCCCATAACAGAGGTGGTAGAAAAACATGTAACCGGCCCCGATGCGGAACTACTGTTGTTCAGCTACCGTTTTGGCGGAATGAAGTCGAGCGACCGTAAATACGTTACCCTTGCGGATTACCTGTTAGCCAACAGTACGGCCGGCTTAATTGACATTAACCTTAATCAAAAACAAAAGGTACAGTACGGTGGATGCAGCCCCCTTTTCCTGAACGATTATGGCATTCATTATTTTATTGGCGTGCCAAAGCAGGGGCAGTCGATGGAAGAAGTACGCGACTTGTTACTTGCTCAGGTGGATTCGTTAAAAGAAGGAAACTTTGATGAATGGCTGATGGAAGCCGCCATTAACGACATGCGCCTGAACAGTATCCGCCAAAATGAAGGAAACAACCGCATTGACGAAATGTTTGACGCCTTTGTTTACCAGCAAGACCGCAAAGACATTTTGAACTTTTATGATGAAATGAGCCAGATAACCAAAGAGGAACTCATGGAATTTGTAAAAGCAAACTATAAAAACAATTATGTAATTGCCTACAAACACAATGGCCCCAACGAGGGAATTGTACACATGGACAAGCCGGAAATTACCCCAATTGTTATTAACCGCGACGAAAACTCTACTTTTGCCAACAACTTTTTTGCCGAAGAAACCCAACCCATTGAACCGGTTTTTGTAGATTTTGAAACAGCCATAACTACCCAGGCAATTAACAACAACGTAGAGTTGAAATACATTAAAAACACAACAAATGAGCTATTTACGCTTTCGTACCTGGTGGAAATTGGCAAAAAGAACGATTTAAAATTACCACTGGCGGTGAATTACCTGCCTTACCTTGGCACCAACAAGTACACGGCCGAGGAACTCAGCAAGGAGTTTTTTAAACTGGGGATAAACATGAACGTTTCTACGGGCGACAACCGCTCGCAACTCTCCATAAGCGGACTGGAAGCTAATTTTGAAGAAGGGCTGAAACTGTTTGAACATGTGCTGGCCAATGTACAGGTAGATACGGCAGCTTATAATGCCTATGTGGAAACCATTATGAAATCGCGTGTGGATGCCAAATTAAATCCCGGATCGGTTCGTTCGGCATTAATCGATTTTGGGATTTACGGAGAAGATTCACCCGTAAAAACGTTCATTCCTGAGAACGAACTGCGCAGCATTAATCCGCAGGAACTGGTGAATAAAATAAAGGAATTTAATGCCTATCCGCACCGCGTATTTTATTACGGCACCAAATCGGCAGACGATATGAACACCTTGCTGAAGGCACAACACAGCATGCCTGAAACTGTGTTGGAAATTCCGGCCGAAAGAACCTATGTGCAGCAACCCACCGACAAAGGCGACATTTATTTCGTGAACTACGACAAATCGCAAATGGATGTAATATTAATTTCGAAAGGGGCTGCGTACGACACGGACCTTTACCTCACCTCCACCCTGTTTAACGACTACTATGGCCTGGGAATGAATTCGGTTATTTTTCAGGACATAAGGGAAGCTAAGGCGCTGGCGTACCAGGCTTATGCCCGCTATGCGCGCCCGTCAAAAAAGGAAAATGCCTTTTACCTGCAAGGGGTGGTTTTTACACAGGCTGACAAAATGATGGAAGCCCTTTCCACCATGAACAACCTACTGGAAAACATGGTGGTAAACGAAAATTCGTTTGAGTTAGCCAAACAGGGAATTATCAAAAACATACAAACCGGGCGCATTATCAAAACCTCGATATTCAGCACCTGGCTTGGCCATCAGGAGTTTGGCATTTCGCACGATTTGCGCAAAGATCAATACGAACTGGCACAAACCGCTACTATCCAGGACATGCAACAGTTTTTTGACGATTACATTAAGGACAACACCTTTACTTACCTGCTCACCGGAAGGAAAGAAAACCTTGATTTAAACGCACTGCAACACTATGGCACCTTAAAAGAACTGACTGTGGAAGAAGTTTTTGGCTACTAACAAACAGCTGCATAAAGCAAATAGTCACAGAACATTCTGTGGCTATTTTTTTTGCCTGTACGTACCGCGTTACCAAACCGTGTTGCTACAGGCTTAAAAAAGTATGGAGGCCACCAGGCCAATGGTACTCATTTTGGTTTGCATGTTGTGGTTTTTCAATGATTCAACGGCATACACATCGGTTAAACTTTGCGTCCACCTAAGGTTAAAGGATGCAATTTGCGATTCGGAAAGTGGAATATTGTACCCCACCTCCACAATGGAGTTAAAAATCCAGGTTTGAGCATAATCAAATTCTTCGTCTTCAAACCTGGTTTTCACATTAACCAGGTAGCTGGACGATTTCTTATCCGGTTCAAAAACATTGTAACGAAAGGATGAAGCGACATTTAAAGACGGAGAAAATCCTACGGATGCACTCATGTAACTTCGGTCAGGATTGCCTTGCCCTCGTAAGGACGAAGGCATAAAAAGACGGTTCAGGTTAACATTTAGCACAACGGGCATTTCGAGATAGGTTAACCTGAAGTTGCGCACATGGTATGCTTTTTGATTTTTGTCGGCGGACATTACAATAATTTCCTTGTTCTCCTTTTGATAGGCTCCGCCCCTGCCGGTAACAAACAATTCGGTGTGAATCGCCAATAGCGGAGACAGCACCACCCTGTTTTTTACACCAAACAAGCCGCCTATACGCGCATTGGTATCGTAACCACTTTTCGGGTCGCCATAACTGGTTACGCGTGAATTAAAAAACGATGCATTGAACCCGGCCTGGAATCCGAACCAAACACTTCTGGGTTGTGCATTTGACTCCTCACTTTTCATGTTGCCTGTAAAAAACAACAAAACAAGGAGCAGTAGAGTTACTTTTTGCCATTTCATAAACAGTAGAGTTAAATGGTAAAAACGGTACAAATGCCGAAATGGTGGAATGCCTGCTTCTTCCAACACAAGTGCAATAACACCCAAAACAAAGCACATGGGGATGAAAACCTTTCTTTGCAATAACGGCAGCTCAAATATAGCCAGTAATTCGAAAACCGAAACTTTAATGGACCCTAAAAGGTGCCAGAATCGCACTTGCTCTGATTCGTGCCCTATTAAACCAACAAAGCCACAAATGAGCTTTCATCTGTGGCTTTGTAACATATGGATATGTGCTTAGTCTTCTTCTCTTCTTCGGTCTCTGCGGTTTTTCATTTTCAGCTGTAGCAGGGTCAACATGTAATACGTCAACGGAACCACAACCAGCGTTAGAAAAGTGGCAAAAGTTAATCCAAAAATAATAGCCCATGCCATAGGTCCCCAGAACACGGCATTATCCCCTCCCATAAATATCTCCGGGTCGTAATGCGACAACAGGCTGGAAAAGTTAATGTTAAACCCAATTGCCAATGGAATAAGACCCAATATAGTAGTAATAGCCGTCAGCAACACGGGACGTAAACGGGTAATTCCTCCTTCCACAACCGAAGCAATTATATGTTCGCGCGGCAGAATATCTTCGGGATACATGCCCATTTCGCTCTTTTTACGCGTCATTATAAGCGCCGTGTAATCAATAAGTACGATGGCATTGTTTACCACAATACCGGCCAACGAAATGATTCCCAGCATGGTCATCAACACAATAAACTCCATGTTAAATAGTGTGAGCCCCAGGAACACACCCGTTAAGCTCAGCACTACCGACGACAAAATAACCAACGGAGTGGAGGCCGAATTAAACTGTGCCACCAAAATAAGGAAGATTAACAATACGGCCACTGCTAATGCCCCTGAAAGGAAAGACATTTGCTCAGCTTGTTCTTCCTGCTCTCCGGTAAAGGAGTAGGTAATGCCTTTGGGCATTTCGAACTTAGCCAGTGCGGTTTTTATTTTTTCGTTGGTCAGCGTAGGGTTAAAACCCTCGAGCACCCCTGAAGAAATAGAGATTACCCGGTTCATGTCGTTGCGCTTAACGGCCGAAAACGTTGATGTTTTTTCGGCGGTAGCCACAGCCGATATGGGAACCTGCTGAATTTTACCACTGGTTTGGTCGCGGAAGGTAATTTTCTGATTTAACAGAAAATCTTCGTTGTTCCGGTATTTCTCCATGAGGCGGATGTTGATCGGATAATCGTCATCGTCTCCATCCACCTTATAACGTGAAACTTCGAGCCCGTAAATGGAAGTACGGAAAGCCTCCCCAATTTGACTGGTGGAAACATTGAAACGGCGTGCCTTTTTACGGTCAATAAAAATCTGCATTTCAGGTTTTCCCTGCTCCACATCCAGTTTCAGTTCTTCTACTCCGGCAATGTCTTCTTCGTTCAAGAAAGAAACCATGTTTTCAGCAGTTTCCATCAACTGCACATAATCGTCGCCCTGCACCTCAATACTAATTTGGGCACCCACAGGTGGTCCGTTTCTGTCTTTATCCACCGTAATTTGTACACCGGGATAACGGCCAATGGCATCCCTTATTTCGGACATTACCTGGGTGGAAGAAACGCCCCGACGCAGGTTGTATTCTACCAGTGAAACCGTTATGCGCGATTTGTTGGGTGTTTCGGCCATAGAAGGCCCCTGGTTCGGGTCGGTTGTTCCTTCACCCACCTGGGCAATAACCGATTTTACCATGTAGTTGAACGTGTGCATATTGCCTTCTTCATCGGCCTCGGTCACTTCGTATTTTTCCAAACAATCAATCACCTTATGCTCCAGCGATTCGGTAAACTCATTGGTGTATTCAATGTCTGTTCCTATAGGAAACTCTACATACACATACACCAGGTTAGGCTGGTTTTCAGGAAAGAAATTCACTTTGGGTGGAAACATGCCAAAAAGCACAAACGAAAGAATCAGCATACCAAACGTACCAAAAAAGATGAACAGGGGACGCTTACGCACCAAAGCCACCTCAAGAAAGCGTTTGTAGTAATGCTCCAGCTTTGGCATAAATTTATTCTGGAACCTATCGGTAACCGGTATCAATACCCTGTGATTGAAGAAACCTCCAAGACCAAAAACCACCAGCAGGTTACCTATCACCCGCATTGCGGAAACATCTCCACCAAAACCAAGAGCAATAAATATGGCACCAACACCAATGAGTCCAAATCCAACCCGACGTTGTTTTTTCACGTTAATTTTGCCCTCTTTCACCTTCATGTACACCGAGGTAAGCATTGGGTTAATCACCAGTGCCACAAACAGCGATGAAGTCAAGGTTATGATGAGGGTGATGGGAAGGTATTTCATAAATTCACCCATCATGCCCGGCCAAAAAGCCAGTGGAGTAAAGGCAGCCAGTGTTGTTGCGGTAGAGGCTATAATGGGCCAGGCCACCTCTCCCGCACCACGCTTGGCCGCTTCTTTAGCCGACATGCCATCCATCATGTAACGGTAAATAATTTCCACCACCACAATACCGTTATCCACCAACATACCCAATGCCATTACCAGCGAAAAGAGTACCATGGTGTTTAAGGTTACCCCTGCCGAACTTAAAATAAGAAACGACAGCAACATGGAAAGCGGAATGGCCGTG
>JAUIMD010000591.1 GCA_030433225.1 Bacteroidia bacterium | reverse complement strand
TAAACTTTTTTACCGCCCATGCTGTTTATTCATAAACTTAACATCTCCTATCATGAAGAATAAACGCATATTCCCCCTTTCCATTTTTACGCTATCCGTGCTGGCTTTTGTTGGATTCAGTGCCATGCTCCCCGAGCCCGATGAAACAGCGAAAAAAGTTAACCCCGGATTTCCGGAAGATGTAAATGCCGTATTGGAAAACTCGTGCTATGGATGCCACACCAATGGGGCCAAAAGCGAGAAAGCACTCAACAAGTTAAACTTTAGTACCTGGAACGAAAACAGCGTTGGAAAAAAAATACACAAGCTGGATGAAATCAGTGAAGCGGTGGTGGAAGAAACCATGCCTCCGGAAAAGTTCCTGCAACGTTTTCCCGACAAAAAGCTAAGCAAAGAGCAAATTGAGCTGCTGAAAAAATGGGCTAAAAAAGAGGGCGAATCCCTTTTGCAATAAACCGTTCAGGCATCATTCATCCTTAAAAGTCATGGTTAAAAAAGTACTTTTCATCACAATTGCTGTTGTGCTGGCAGGCTTTATAAGCCTACAGTTTTTTCAGCCTGCCCCCAACAATGCACCGGTTACGGCCAACGATCTGTTTCATCACCTTGAAGTGCCCCCTGCGGTTAAAAACAAACTTCAGGCAAGTTGTTACGATTGCCACTCCAACCAAACCCAATACCCCTGGTACAACAAGGTGGCCCCTTTATCGTGGGTTATAGCCGACCATGTTAAAAACGGGAAAGAAGAAATGAACCTTTCAGAGTGGGGACAACTTTCAAAACGCGACAAAATTGGTGTACTGAGTGGTATAGCAGAAGTTTTGGAGGATGGCAGCATGCCACTGGAAAGCTACCTTAAACTGCACAAGGAAGCGCGATTTAGTGCAGAGGAAACCGAAGCCGTAACCCAATGGGCCGAAAACGCAATGGAAGCTGTTTTAAGTGCGCCATAGGCGCAAATCTAACGACTCAACAAGCGAAAAAACGCTGTACCTTCACTCCCTCGGTTAAAAAGGGAAATCACTACCTTTGCGAACAACCTTTACAGTTCAGCACATGAAGCAAATGTTTAAAATTCTGGCCATCAACCCAGGCTCTACCTCTACTAAATTCAGCATTTACACCAATACAACGGAAGATTTTTCGTGCACCGTAAACCATGAGCCGGAAGATTTAAACATTTACAAACAAATTTCTGACCAGCAATATTACCGCAAGGACCTTATCCTGAAAACCCTGCAGCAGCACAAGTTTCCTATCGAAAATTTCCATGCTGTAATCGGTCGGGGTGGATTAATTCGTCCGGTAAGCTCGGGCACTTATAAAGTTTCAGAAACCATGCGCCGGGATTTGAGAAAAGCACTGAAAGGAGAACACGCCAGCAACCTGGGAGGACTCATAGCCCACGAAATTTCCAAAAGCATACCGGGCTGTATAGCACTTATTGCCGACCCGGTTGTGGTGGATGAAATGACGCCAACCGCAAAAATTACAGGGCACCCGCTTTTTGAAAAAAAATCCATCTTCCATGCGCTTAACCAAAAAGCCGTAGCCCGCAGGTATGCCGAAGAAACGGGAAAGAAATACAGCGAGCTAAACCTGATTGTTTGCCACATGGGGGGAGGCATTACCGTTGGCGCGCACCAACACGGCAAGGTGGTGGATGTGAACAATGGCTATGATGGCAACGGGCCTTTTTCTCCTGAACGGGCCGGTACGTTGCCAGCCGGTGCACTGATAAGGCTGGCTCTGAGCAGCGATTACGAAAAGGCCAACCTCAAGCAACTGCTTACCGGTGGAGGGGGATTAATGGGGCACCTTGGCACCAGCAAATTCACCGACATTTTGGAAAAACTACACCAACAGGAACCCAAAGTTCGCTTAATTGCCGATGCCTTTATTTACAATATTGGAAAAGAGATTGGCTCCCTGGCCGCAGCATTAATGGGAAAAGTGGACGCCATTATTTTAACCGGAGGAATTGCCAACAGTACCTGGGTCGTAGAAAAATTACGCGACATGACAGGCTTTATTGCCCCTATTCAAGTGTACCCCGGCGA
>JAUIMD010000590.1 GCA_030433225.1 Bacteroidia bacterium | reverse complement strand
CAGGTGCGGATAGTAGCTGCTAACAATCAGGTGTTGGGTGAAAAAAGTTTTGCCCTAAAAGGCAAGGACTGGAAAAAGCTGGAAGGCATATTGACGGCCTCTGCTGACGCCACCGATGCGCGCCTGGAAGTAGTACTTGGCACAGCGGGAAGTGTTGCCCTGGATATGATTTCCCTTTTTCCTGAAAAAACGTATATGGGGCATAAAAATGGCCTCCGCCCCGATTTAGCACAAACCATTGCCGACCTCCATCCAAAATTTGTGCGCTTCCCCGGCGGTTGTGTGGTACATGGCGACGGGTTGCACAACATTTACAAATGGAAAAATACCATCGGGCCATTGGAAGCCCGCAAACCTAACCGCAACATCTGGAATTATCACCAGTCGTACGGATTGGGTTTTTATGAATATTTCCAGTTTTGCGAAGACCTTGGTGCTACCCCTATTCCTGTGATTGCCGCGGGTGTACCCTGCCAGAATTCTTCGGATGGTGGAGCCGGTCAACAAGGCGGTGTACCCATGGAGGAAATGGACGAATTTATTCAGGATATTCTGGACTTAATTGAATACGCCAACGGAAGTGCAAAAACCGAATGGGGCAGGAAAAGAGCAGAGGCCGGACATCCGAAACCCTTCCACCTGAAATACATTGGAATTGGCAACGAAGACCTGATTTCAGAGGTATTCAAAGAGCGGTTCGCAATGATCAATAAAGCGATTCAGGAAAAATACCCCGACATTGTAGTGATTGGTACGGTTGGGCCGTTTTACAAAGGTTCTGACTATGAAGAAGGCTGGCGTTTTGCCACCGAATTAGGCCTGGAAATGGTGGACGAGCACTATTACGAAAATCCGGGATGGTTCATCAATAACCAGGATTATTACGGCAAATATTCGCGCGACAAAGCCAAGGTATACCTGGGCGAATATGCCTCGCGCAGCAACAAGCTGTACAATGCGCTTGCCGAGGCAGTATACCTTACCGCCATTGAGCGCAATGCCGATGTAGTGCACATGGCCTCGTATGCCCCTTTGCTGGCTAAGCATGGCAATACCCAATGGGGCACTGATATGGTGTTTTTTAACAACAGCCAAATTCACCCAACTCCCAGCTATTACGTGCAGAAAATGTTTGGTCAGCATGCCGGAGATGCGTACCTTAATACCTACGTGGAGGTGGAGCATTGGAACAACGCAATCCAAAAACGGGTGGCCGCATCGGTTGTGAAAGATAGCCAAACGGGCGAGGTCTTTGTAAAATTGGTGAATGTTTTACCGGGAGCTGTTGAAACGGTGGTGGACATAAATTTGGATGGTTTACAGCCCGTTGCAACGCAGGTGTTATTGCATGGCGACAAAAACGACCGTAAAGCAACTCCGATTGAAAGCAGCATCGACATTTCGAATGGCATTAAATTGGAATTACCGCCGTACAGTTTCGTGGTATTGCGCCTTTCCCCCAATCCTCAAAAAAAATAAAAGCAAAATAGAAACAATCTATGAAGAAGTTTAAAAAAATGATGCTGTTGCTGGTGTTGATGGCACTGGTAGCGCAGATACATGCCCAGGGAAAAAAGCGGCAGGGTATTTTAGAGAAAGATTACAAAGGGTATTTGTTTGCCTATTTTACGGGCAATGCCAAGGCTCAGGAGCAGGTACATTTTGCCATTAGTTTGGATGGATTTCATTACAAGGCATTAAATAACAACCAACCCATTCTGGATTCTGAGGTGATTAGTTCGGAAGGAGGCGTGCGCGACCCCCATATTCTAAGGTGCGAGGACGGAAAAACATTCTACATGGTTTGTACCGATATGGTCACCTCAAAAGGGTGGGACAGCAACCGGGCCTTTGTAATGCTGAAATCTTCAGACCTCGTAAACTGGACTTCCTCCGTCGTTCATATTCCCAACAAATATGGAGGCCACGAAGATTTGAAACGCGTGTGGGCACCGCAAACCATTTTCGATCCAGAAGCAGGTAAATATATGATTTACTGGTCCATGCAACACGGTACCGCGAATGACATTATTTATTACGCGTATGCCAACGAAGACTTTA
>JAUIMD010000029.1 GCA_030433225.1 Bacteroidia bacterium | reverse complement strand
TGGCCTCCAGGGCTTCGGGAGGGGTAGGCAAATCGGGTTGCCCAATATTCAGGTGATAAACGTGTACTCCTCTTTTTTTAGCTTCATCGGCATAAGGAACCAGTTTCCGAATTGGTGAAGCTGGCATTTTGGTTCCTCGTTTTGAAATTTCCGGCATAAGAAATTTTATAATATAGCTTGTTTCTGATTTTAAGCGGTAAATATACGCAAGTAGCCCTACAATTGCAATGGACACTGCACGAGTTGTTCCCGGCAATGGCGTTGGCTTCTTTCGTGTTTTTACCTGTGTTTCCTGCAAATTTAATTGAACGGACAAGCCAGGGGATTTCCCCTGATAACTTGCTCATTTTCAAAATTAATTTTGCCTTGTACTCCTCAAATTTATTTGCGACAAATGTAATGAAATCCATGCAGCAACAAATAGTTCTGCAAAGGGATTTAAAGCCAATTTTGCCACAAAAAATGCCCAATTTAAAAGGGATTCGTGTAAGTTTGCAGCCGGTTACTGCCATTACCACCAATTAACATACGCATGAAAAAATACAAAGCTGCTTTTTTTGACATGGACGGAGTATTGATCGACTCCATGAAATACCATTGCAAAACCTGGGTGGATGCCTTTGCCCAACACGGCATTGCCTTTGATCCGCAAATGGCGTATCGCAACGAAGGCAGAACGGGTGCTTCTACCATAAACCTGGCCTTTGAAAGTCAAAAGGGCAGAGCCGCTACCGAGGCCGAAATTTCTTCCATTTATCAATTAAAAACCCGCATGTTTCGGCAGCTTCCACCGGCAGAGGCAATTCCGGAGATGGCAGATTTTGTTCAACTTCTCAAAAAAGATGGGCTTGACCTATGGGTGGTTACCGGTTCGGCGCAGGATAGTTTATTGGCCCGTTTAAGCGAGCATTATGTCGACTGTTTCTCCAGCCATAAAATGGTTACCGGGAAAGATGTAAAATTTGGCAAGCCCCACCCTGAGCCTTACCTCAAAGCACTGCAACATTCGGGCTACCACCCCAACGAAGTTTTTGTAATTGAAAATGCCCCCTTAGGTGTGGAGGCATCTGTGGCAGCCAACATATTTACTGTGGCCATAAATACGGGTATTTTACCCAATACCGAGCTGGCAGAAAAAAGTGCCAACCTTATAGTTTCCAATGTACAGGAGCTACAAGCCTGGTGGTGCAACAATTAAAAGCATTGTACCAGCGGGTAACGCTGTAAACTAATAGTGCCCCAGGGTTTTGCTTATTTTATCAACGTTGGTGTTGGCATTAGGATCCAGGGGTTTATTGTCGCTTTTGGCAATTACCATTTGCTTACGCAGATTAATAAAGGCATCGTTAATGGCCCCCATCTTTTCCTGTTGAGCCTTAATGTCTTGCTGCAATTGAGCTATACTGGTATCCTTTTCTTTCACACTGCCTTTTAACGTATTAATTTCCAGATTTTTTGCATTTACCTGGTCGGTACGTTGCTGCGCCGATTGTTTGTATTCATCCGCTCGTTGTTGCAGCAGTTTAAGGGAATAATTTAAACTGGCCGTATCGCGCGCCATTTGTTTCACCTCAATCTCAAGCCGTGCAATTTCACTGCTGGCCTTTGCATTAAAATAGCGTTGATCTTTAAACAGATTTTTCGTTTTATTTAAATCTTCCTGAAGCAGGCGGTAGCTGTCCTCCACAACCTTTAGTTGCTGCTCCACTTTGGCCAGCTCATCGTTCTTATGCGCATCGGCTCCCATCATAAAATCCTTCAGTTGCTTAAAGTCCTGTTCCGCCTGGGTCAGGTCAGCCTTTAACGATGCGTTTTCGGCATTTGCCCGGCTGGCCTCTTCTTCAAATTTTTCTTTGGCATTCATCATTTCGGTATACTTTTTTTTGGATACACATGAAGCCAAAATCAGGGTAAAAATCAATACAAAGGATAGATGTGGGACGCGTCTCATGTTTCTCTATATTTTTATATATTTAGCTCAAATATAATAAATAGTGCCACAATGCTTAAACAAAACTTATCTGTAACCTGCTTTTGTTTTTTTTTATGTTTTTTTGCCGCAAATACCGGGCTTAACAGTCAAAATTCCTTAAATAATTCCCCCATTTTTAAAGGCCAAAGTGTTAACGCAACTACGGGCGAACCCTTGAGTTTTGTAAACGTAGGCATTAAAGGCACCACCATAGGAACAGCCACCGACCACAAAGGCGTATTTAGCCTGCACATTCCATCATCATACCTCAACAATTTTGTGCTTTTCTATTCAGCCATCGGGTACGAATCGGGCGAAATTCTGTTAAGCAGCCTTTCTGCAGATTCGGTACTTACCCTGCGCTTAACACCCACGCAATACAAACTGAACGAGCTGGACGTAAGTGCCAAATCAAAAGTTGCTAACGGACTGATAAAAGCGGCTGTTGAGAAAATTCCCAACAACTACCCTTCCTTCCCGTTTTATTATCCTTTTACCTATACGGCCGAAAAAGTGGTGAACGAAAAGCTGGAGAAGGTATCGGTAAAAGGGCAGTTAATGGACAGTTTAGGATACCGGGTAAAAGACTTTTTTACGGCCTACCATTCGCGCAGCTACGTGTTTATGGAACCTGAAACCATCGAAAAAAATAAATTTGCGTTTATAAAAGGCCTAACCGGCATGGACGATTTTTTAAATTTCGATATTGTAGGTTCTCATGGCAACATTTTATCGGTGAACCAGCTGGAGAAATACCAACTTACGCTAACCGGAACCACTACGTATGAGCAGGATTCTGTTTACGTTATTTCCTACAAAAACCTGGAACCCTCCGTTACCTCCACCGGCGATTACTATGTAAGTTCCTACGAAGGGGAAATTTTTATCAGCAAAACCTCAAAAGCAATTTTGAAAAATACCACGCGCGTGCAATCACAAAAGCTGGCCTTATTCGGGCGTAATTTTGCCATCCCTGAGGGACAAAAACCCATGGGTACGGATGTTTCCTATGAGTTTTCCACCACCTATCACCTGTCAAACGGTTATTATCAACTGGGCACACTGTCTGTTACTGCGCATTACACGCAACCCAACACGGCAAAAGTTCAATTCAATGCACAACTCATTGTGGAAGGCTTTGAACGCCAAACAGCACAAACACTGCCTTTGCGGGATGTATTAAAGTCGGGCAGATAGCATGCCTCTGTAAACTACACCGTACAACGAAGAAAAAGTTGCCTTGGCCAATACCGGCCTCTGTAAAATTGTTGCAACAATGACGTACCTAAAGTGCTTGTCAGTCACTTAATTTCATTACTTTTGTACCCTCAAAAAAACGGGTTTTCATTCAAAAAGGCCTTTTATCAGGCTGAAAAACAATGGCTAAGGAAATAAAATTACTAGACAAAGTTTTTGAATTGTTCATTCCAAACGAAACAATTGAGACTGCTGTAAATAATGTAGCAGTACACCTAAATAAGGATTTAAAAGGAGAAAATCCGGTTTTTTTATGCGTGTTGAATGGCTCATTTATGTTTGCCGCCGACCTGTTGAAAGGCATTGATATTCCCTGTGAGGTAAGTTTTGTAAAGCTGAATTCATACCGTGGCACCGCATCTACCGGCGAAATAAAACAACTTATTGGACTTAACGAATCACTGAAATCAAGAACGGTTGTGATTGTTGAAGACATTGTGGATAGTGGCAACACCATTGCAAAACTAACACAGGAGTTAGCTGCCCTGCAGGTTAAAAAAACCGTAATCGCTACCTTACTGCTTAAGCCCAATGCGTACTCGGGAACCATTCCAATTGACTATACCGGCATTGAAATACCTGATGAATTTGTGGTTGGATATGGCCTCGACTACGATGGATTTGGTCGAAATTTAAAAGACCTGTATCGCTACAACCTGTAACATCCCAATTGAAATTTAAATATGACAAGAGCGGATGTTACAAACCATCCGCTGCATTTACATTACAATAAATATGAAAAACATCGTAATATTCGGCCCTCCTGGTTCGGGAAAAGGAACACAAAGCAACCACATTATTAATAAATATCAACTTACCCACGTTTCCACCGGAGATGTGATCAGAAGTGAGATTAAAGCCAAATCAGAAATAGGACAGCAGGTTGAAAGCCTGATAGAAAACGGGCAACTGGTGCCCGACCAACTTATTGTGGAATTATTGGCTGAGTGGCTTGAAAAACAAAATGACTCGAACGGGATTATTTTTGACGGTTTTCCGCGAACTACCAACCAGGCAGTTGCGTTAAAACAAATGCTACAAAAGCAAGGGCAGGATGTAGACTTAATGCTGAGCCTTGAGGTACCCAAGGAAGAACTGGTAAGCCGTTTGGTAAAAAGGGGCCAAGACTCGGGGCGAAGCGATGACAACCTGGCCACCATTGAAAAAAGAATTACCGTGTACGAGGAAGTGACGGCTCCTGTTATCGACTTCTATAAAAAAGAAAACACTTATGTTTCGATTAACGGAGTAGGAAGCGAAAAGGAAATTTTTGCCACTATTTGTTCGCACATCGACACCTTGTAACACATACATCCTCTCCACTAAAAAACAAAAGCCATGTCAGGTTCCAACTTTGTAGATTATGTTAAAATATTTTGCCGCTCAGGTGCAGGAGGGAGAGGTTCTGCCCATTTGCGACGCGAAAAGTACATTCCGAAAGGAGGACCTGACGGAGGAGATGGCGGACGGGGCGGACACGTAATTATGCGTGGAAACCGCAACTTTTGGACCCTCATTCACCTGAAGTTTAAACGACACGTGTTTGCTCCTGACGGAGAAGCAGGCAGCAAAAACCGATCATCCGGTGCCATGGGGCAGGACATGCTGATTGATGTACCCCTGGGAACCATAGCCCGGGATGGGGAAACCGGCGAATTTATCGGGGAAATTACAGCCGATGGTGAGGAAATAATTATTGTGGAAGGCGGCCGTGGCGGCTTGGGCAACTGGAATTTTAAAAATGCCGTAAACCAGACTCCCCGGTTTGCACAGCCGGGCGAACCTCGTGTGGAACGTACCGCCATTCTGGAGCTTAAGGTGCTGGCTGATGTGGGCCTGGTAGGCTTTCCCAGCGCAGGCAAATCTACCCTACTATCGGTGGTGTCGGCAGCAAAACCCGAAGTGGGTGACTACCCCTTCACCACCCTGGTACCCAATTTGGGCATTGTTTCGTACCGCGATCATCAGTCGTTTGTAATGGCCGACATACCGGGAATTATTGAAGGAGCCCATGCCGGCAAAGGGCTGGGTCTGCGTTTTTTACGCCACATTGAGCGTAATTCCATGCTATTGTTTATGATTCCGGCCGACAGTGAGGACATTCAAAAGGAGTACGCCATACTCATAAACGAGTTACAAACGTATAACCCGGAACTATTGGACAAAGACCGGGCGCTGGCCATTACAAAAAGTGATTTACTGGACGAAGAATTAATGGCTGAGATGGAAAAAGAATTACCGGATGGGGTTCCGCATGTGTTCATTTCATCCCATACCAATTACAACATCTCCCGACTGAAAGACCTTATCTGGAAACAACTCAACCGCTAGTCGGGCACTGCCAGTTTATTAATAAGCGGGTTGGCATACATCTCGATAATGGCTTTACGTAAAAATTCCTCATTCCCTTTTGCTTCCGGAATTTTCTGAATCTGCTTTTCCACATACCCAACAAATTTGTCTTTTTCGGTGGCGGAATAATTTCCGGCAAATTCATGGCCTTTGTGCCAAATATCGTAGGCTATATAGTTCCCCGGGTAAATGATGTAATTATCATGAATGCGGGTATCAATCAATTGCCCGAAAGCAATCACCTGCTCATTCCGGTTTTCGATCAACTCAAGCGGATCAATGCGCTGGTTTAATGGCCTGCAAAAGTGGAAATGAATTTTCCCTTTGTACCCGGTAAGTCCGGTATACATACTGGTGAGGTCGTCTTCCTGGGTTTTCACATAATCGGGATTATCACGCTTCAGTAAAAATTCGCGTGCTTTTAAAAAATCACAGGGATCGTACTCGTACGATATGGATACCGGCACAAAATTCAACTCACGCATATTGGAAATAAAATTGCCGTCGCCACTTAAATTCAACATTTTAAGCACTCCCTGCTGGGTACGATCGTTGGCATCTTTTGAGCGCCCTTCGCGCTGTGCCATCCACACTGACATGTTTTGATTTTGCATGCGGTCTTTCACGTAGGCGGATAACCTGCGCGACACCTCCAGCAATTCGCGTGGCTGAATATTTCGGTTCACAATAAAACTACGGTTCAGTCGCACCAGGTGTTTTATCCAGGGGTAAATCAATAAATTGTCACCAATGGCCACTTCGGTAGTATTGTAGCCCTTATCAAATAAAACCAGGTTTAAAAAAGCGGGATCCAACACAATATCACGGTGGTTGGATATGTAAAAGTAGGCTTCATGAATGTTCAGGTTCTCAAAACCACTGGAACTAATGCCGTCGGAGGTTCCATCCAAAATACTTTGGAGGTAAGGCTGTATAATTTTCAGTTGAAAGTCGCGTATATTCTTGCAGCTGTGTAATTTTTCTAAAAACGCTTCCAGAGGAACTGAGGGGTAAAGAAACTTTATTAATCGGATAAAATCAGGTTCTTTCACTAATAAGGTGAGTACTCGCTCTAAATCATTATCATTGTAAGATCTGATATTCTCAAATTCTTCAGTCATTCATTAAAAATTTCCACAAAATTAGATAATATATACATAAATACTAATTCATACCCCAGAATTGCCGGTTTAACTCTTCTAAATAATAATTTTATGACGTTTTGCTACGAACACCCCCGCCCCATGGTTACGGTGGATGTCCTGCTTTTTGCCGGGGCATCTGAGACTGAAATCCTACTGATACAGCGTAAAAATCCGCCATATTCCAATGCCTGGGCCTTGCCGGGTGGATTTTTGGATATGGATGAAGACTTGGAAGCAGCAGCTAAACGGGAGCTAAGGGAAGAAACCGGCATTGCAGTGCCATCGGTAAAACAGTTTAAAACCTATGGCAAACCCGGTCGCGACCCACGAGGGCGTACCCTGACCGTAGCCTTTACCGCACAACTCGACAGCCCCTGTGCCGCCCACGCCATGGATGATGCCAAAGCTGTACACTGGTTCCCCGTAAACAACCTGCCACCGCTGGCATTTGATCATGAGGAAATTATACGGGAAGCACTGGGCTATTCTTCTTCGTAGTTTTGGTACAGAAAATCGTTGTACGGAAAACGGGTCACATGAATCTTTCGCACCTCTTCGTAAAAGAGCGTTTTTAATTCTTCAAGGTTTATTCTCTCACGCGCTGAGATAAAAATGGTCGGGTCAGAAGATTTGGTGACCCAATGCTTTTTTAAATCATCCAGCGAATAGTTGTGCTGCTCAACCGGGGTAAGGTCGTCAGCCTCCTTCTCTTCATAGCTAAAGGCATCTATTTTATTAAATACATACACCACAGGCTTATCGCTGCCATCAATCTCTTTCAACGTATTATTAACGACCTCAATTTGTTCCTCAAAACCGGGATGCGAAATGTCCACCACATGAATCAACAAATCAGCCTCGCGCACCTCATCCAGGGTTGATTTAAACGACTCCACCAAATCGTGTGGCAGTTTGCGAATAAACCCTACGGTATCTGATAACAAAAATGGCAGGTTGCCCACAACAACCTTTCGAACGGTAGTGTCCAAAGTGGCAAACAATTTATTTTCTGCAAACACTTCCGACTTGCTCAGCAAAGTCATCAGTGTGGATTTTCCTACGTTAGTGTAGCCAACCAAGGCTGCACGCACCATTTTTCCACGGTTTTTACGTTGGGTAGCTTTTTGCTTGTCAATTTTCACAAGGTGTGTTTTCAACAAGGCTATTTTGTCGAGAATAATCCGGCGGTCAGTCTCAATCTGGGTTTCCCCGGGTCCGCGCATTCCAATACCCCCACGTTGCCGCTCAAGGTGCGTCCACAAACCGGTAAGTCGTGGCAGCATGTATTTGTATTGTGCCAGCTCAACCTGAGTTTTGGCATGTGCAGTTTGCGCTCTACTGGCAAAAATATCCAAAATAAGGTTGGTACGGTCTAAAATACGTACACTCAAGGCCTCTTCAATGTTTCGAATCTGTGCCGGAGACAACTCATCATCAAAAATCACCAGGTCTACTTCTTCCACCTTGGTAAACGAAAGAATCTCATTTAATTTGCCCGGCCCCACATATGTTTTGGGGTGTGGATAATCCAGCTTTTGTGTAAATATTTTCAAGGTTTCGGCACCTGCTGTTTCGGCCAGAAACGCTAATTCATCTAAATATTCGAGGGCTTGTTTCTCGGTTTGCTCTTTACTGATTACGCCAACCAAAACCGCCCTTTCAAGTCCATTATTTACAGAAACATTCTCCATAAACACTAAAAATCTAAAAGGTATAAACTAAAAAAACCCGGCACGAGGCCGGGTATAATCATACGTAATATTTTTGTATGTACAAATCTTTATTGCAGTACAAAGTTTACAGGCAGCATGTATTTTACGTTTACTGCTTTTCCTCTTTGCTTACCGGGTTGCCATTTAGGCATGGATTTTACTACGCGAATTGCTTCGTTATCCAACGCAGGATCCACGCTTCTACCCACGGTAACATCACGGATGGAACCGTCTTTACTTACCACAAAGCTCACATAAACACGTCCTTGTATTCCGTGTTCCTGCGCAATGTGTGGATATTTTACATTTTGGCTCAAATACTTCATCAAAGCAGCATCACCTCCGGGAAACGATGGCATTTGCTCTACCACCATAAATACCTGGGCGTCGTCTACTTCTTCGTCTTCGTCGCTACCTATGTCAATAATTTCAATTTGAGTTTCGTCGTCAATCTCGGTATCTTCAATTTCCAACTCTTCTTCCAGCTCAATGTCATCCTCAACAATGTTTAATACATCGGTAAATTTTGGAGGTGGTGGAGGTGGTGGGGGTTTAATTTCTTCCTGACGGGTTACGGGCACTGCTTCTTCTTCCAACGCCACTTCCTCAATCATGGCAAACTCCTGCTTTTTAATGTCAGATTGTGTCCACTCAAAAGCAATGAACATAAATCCTAAAGAAACGACCAGTCCAATTTGAATGAACATGGACTTTTGTAGTTCCAGATTAAACTTCGGTGATTTTTTAACTTCCATTCTATGCTTTGTATTTTCAGATTTCCAAAACGCAATAAGTGCGCGTAAAATTATAACTTTTTTTCAGAATACTAATTGCGTGCTGCAATTATTTGGGTACCGGGTTTTATTTGTAAACACTCTAAAAGAGCACAAGCATAAAGTTACGGCATTATGGTAAAATGGATGCAACCTGTTAGGCTTCGTTACCATTTTTAACGATTTGCGGCTTATCGGCTCAAAACAAACTTAATGGGCAGCACAAAATAAACTGCTACGGGTTTACCTCTCTGGCTACCGGGTTTCCAGCTGGGCATATTTTCCACCACCCGTATCGCTTCGGCATCCAGTGCCGTATGCACTCCCCTGTAAATCTCTATATTTTCAACCTTCCCGGTTTTTGTAACCACAAACCTCACATACACCGTTCCCTGAATGTCATGCTCCTGGGCAAGGTGAGGGTAATTTAATTGTTTTCTTAAAAAACGCTGCAGTGCATTTATTCCTCCCGGAAATTCAGGCATCACCTCCGCACCATATATAGGTACGTTTTCATCTTCCTCGCCCATACCCTCAGGCATATCTATAAGTACTACCTCTTTTCGTGGAGGCTGGATATCACTTTCATCCATCCGGTTCACTTCCGTCTCTTTTACGGGCTGGGTATCTTCAATTATTTCATCCAGGTTGTACTCCGGAGCTTTTTGTGGCGGTGGAGCCTGAACTTGTTTCTTTTCGGGATACGTGATGGGCAAATCTTCAGCAATAAACGTGTGCACCACTTCAGGTAGAACAGGCTGAGCAAACCTGGGATCAGAATTCTCCCACTCAAAGGCAATAAAAATAGCACTGGTAGCTATAACAAATCCCATGGGAAGGTGTATCCCTTGCAATGATTTTAGATGATTACGTAACATAATGATAGTTTTTTAGGCAATAATATAAGTACAGAATAAGGCATAGAGTCAGATTTTCACCTGCGGATCGTATAGAAATAACGCACATGCTCGTTTTTTAGTATACACATTCACAATTCAGACCTATTCTAAAATCTTTCCAATAGCACCCACAACCCGTAGTAATTGCAACTATTTGTCATTTATTTTGCCCATTACGCTCTTTTTTGAAAGGGTTTGTTCGTTTTTATTTACTTTTTTTAAATTTTTGCCCGAAATAATTTGGAGGATAAATCTATTTGTATTTATATTTGCACCGTAAACATCATTATGATAGTTTTATCGATCATTTGAGAACATTTTGACTATAGGATAAATCAAATTTTAATAATTGTACAACAAAAACGAAGAAATCATGAAAAGTGTAAAAAGAATCATTTTAGTTTTAGCTGTTGCTGTTTTGAGTGTTTCGATGGTTAAGGCACAAGATGAAGAGTCTGGTCTGCAAATCTCAGGTTCTGTAGACACGTATTACAAGTACGACTTCTCCGGTGAGAGTCAAATCGGTACTAGTTTCGCTGGAGAGCAAAACTCTGTATCCTTAGGTATGATCGACCTTGCGTTATCGCAAACCGTAGGAAAAGCAAGTTTCGTAGGTGAATTATCTTTCGGACCAAGAGGTCAGTACGAATCTATTGGTAACGCCGGAGATGGCAACTCTTTCCACATTCAAAACCTGTACGCAAGCTATGCTGTATCCGATGTAGTAACCATTACTGCGGGTTACATGGGTACTTTTATTGGCTACGAGGTAATCTCTCCTGCTGCCAACTTTAACTACTCAACTTCATACTTATTTACCAACGGCCCATTCCAGCATGCCGGTATTAAAGCTGACTTTGCCTTAGCTGACAACTTTGGATTTATGATTGGTGTATTTAACGACTGGAATGTTTACCAGGATTTCAATGGTGTATCTGACATCGGTGCCCAGATTTACTTTGCTCC